>JBIOID010000222.1:0-3098 GCA_044449585.1 Candidatus Limnocylindrales bacterium | reverse complement strand
GTCTGGGGCGGGCCACCCACCGCGCCACCGGCCGGCTGGAGCCAGCCGACACCCCCGGCCGCCCCACCCGCGGGCTGGGGCCAGCCGGCACAGCCGACGTCGGGCTGGGCCCCGCCACCACCACCGGTCGTGGCAGGACCACCGCCCGGATGGGGCCAGCCAGCAGCACCGCCGTCCCCACCGACGGGGGGCGAGCCGGCGGCAGGCATGCCGGCGCCCGTCGCTCCGCCACCGCCGGCCATGTCGGCACCCCCGACCTCGGCCGCCACGGCATGGACCGTGAGCGCGGCGGTCGCGTCCGAACCTGAGGCCTCGGTCACCGTCGCGCTGGCCGGCGTCCTGCTGCTCATCCTGGGCATGCTGGTCAGCCTCGGCGGCCTCGCGCTACTGGTGCTCGGGGCCTTCGCACGAACCGCCATCGACGACGCGATCCGCAACGGCAACCTGTCGAGCTACTCGGCCGACATCATCTCGTTCGTGGAAGGCGTCATCGTCGTGTTCGGCGTGGTCGTGCTGCTGTATGGCCTCGGTGAGCTGGTGGCCGGCATCGGCGTCCTGCGCAAGCGCGGCTGGGGACGCGTCCTGGGCATCGTCCTGGCGGCCGTCGCCGGCCTGTTCACCACCTTCGGCGTGCTTGGCTCCATGCGCAACGCCGATGCCCGCGGCGGCCTGATCGTCCTGCTCGTCTTCGCCCTCGCCTACTGGTTCATCGTCGGCGCGTTGGCCCTGGGCGGACGTGCGTTCCGCCACGGCTGACGGGGCGGATCACGCCGGGTCCGACTTCTGGTTGCGCCGCGGCGGCGGGGGCTCCCCCGGCCGACCTGGCCACTGCACCCCGGCCCACGGGTCGTAATCGGGATCCAGATCCTCCTGGGGCGGACGCAGTTCGAGCGGGACATGCTCCAGGTTGACCCGGATGCGCGTCCAGGTCGTGTAGCGCCCGCGCATCGCGTCGACCAGGATGTCAGCTGGCTCCAGGTGGGGCCACACGTCGGGGTGGCGCGCCTTCCAGCGTTTGAGGCCTTCCATCGCCTCCGGCTGCCTGGCCGCGCGCCCGATCTCGATCAGTGGCTTGCTGGACATGCGCCGTTTGGACGGTTGCACGCGTGGCGGCTCGTCCAGGGTGCGTGCGTAGTTGGGCGGCCAGGGTGCGTCGCCGAGCCCTTCGGTCTCATGACGTGCGGACAGCTCGAGCAGCGACTCCAGCGATCCGACGGCTTCATCGATGCCGGCCCCGGGGTCCCCGATGGCGGCGTAGCGCGCAGGCACGGTCGCCAGCGTGAAGTCTCCCAGCTCCGCCTGGGGCACCTCGTCCCACGTCAGCGGCGCGGACACCCGCGCGTCCGGGGTCGGGCGGACCGAGTAGGCCGACGCCACCGTGCGGTCCTTGGCGTTCTGGTTGTAGTCCAGGAAGACGCCGTGGCGCTCCTCCTTCCACCACTTGCTGGTGGCCAGGGTGGGCGCGCGCCGCTCGACGTCCCGGGCCAGGGCCAGCGCCGCCCGCCGCACCTCCGGAAAGGTCCAGTCGGGCCGGATGCGCACGTTGATGTGGATGCCGCGCGAGCCGGAGGTCTTGGGCCAACCGACCAGGCCGAGGTCCGCCAGCGCCTCGCGCGTGACGAGGGCGACGCGCCGGATGTCGTCCCAGGCCACCCCCGGCACCGGGTCCAGGTCGACGCGCAGCTCGTCCGGGTGGTCCAGGTCGTCCGCCCGGACCGGGTGGGGATTGAGGTCGATGCAGCCCAGGTTGACCACCCACAGGAGCTGGGCCGCATCGCGCACCACGATCTCGTCCGCGGTGCGACCGGAGGGGAACGAAAGCTCGACCGTCTCGGTCCAGTCGGGTCGCGACGCGGGCGCCCGTTTCTGGAAGAAGAAGTCACCGGCCGCCCCTTCGACGAACCGCTTGAGGGCCATCGGCCGCCCGGCGACGCCGCGCACAGCTCCGTCGGCCACGGCCAGGTAGTAGGCGACCAGGTCGCGCTTGGTGAACCCGGCCTCGGGGAAGTACACCTTGTCAGGGTTGCTGATGACCACCTCGCGCCCGGCGACGGCGATCGTCTCCTTGCGCGACGCCACGCGCCGGTGCGCCCTAGATGCGCTTGCGCAGGTAGCTGGCCACGGTCGGGTCGTAGCCCAGCGACTCGTAGAGCTGGAGCGCGTCGGCGCGGTGGCGACCGGCCGTCACCTCGATGAACGCGCAGCCCGTCTCGCGCGCGATGCGTTCGGCCTCCGTCATGAGAACGTGGCCGACACCTCGCTCCCGCGCCCCCGCGTCGACGACCAGCGCGACGATGCGGGCGATGCGGTCGCTGTGCTCGAAGCGCGGCAGCACGTGGACGGCCACGAAACCGACCACGTCCGGCCCGATGACCGCCACCCGCACGGCCGAGAACTCCGAGTCGAAACGAGCCAGCCGCTCGACGATGTCGGTCGGCCCCGCCGGATAGCCCTCCTCCGTAAACAGGCTGGCGATCGTCTCGGCATCGGCCGGGGTCGCCGGGCGCAGGACGATCTGGGCGTCGCTCATGCACGGATGGTAACGGCCCGGACGTGCGCCAGGCGGGTCGTCAGATGAGCACGATCAGGGGATCGCCCGGCTGGAGGCCACCGACCAGCCGGCCGGATCGGCCGAGCGCCGTGCGGCCCGCTCGGCCGCGGGCCGCGACGGGTCGCCTCGCCACCGCCCCGTCGATGACGTACAGCGCCGCCAGCCCTTCGCCATGCCGTGCCAGGAACGCGGCCAGCGGCCCCTCCGTGTCGGGCTCCAGCAGCAACAGGGTCCGGGCCGAGGACAGCGTGGTCGCGATGCCCCGGGCGCCGAGGAGCTCGTCCCGCGGGGCGGGGCGGAAGGCTGCCGCGGAGATGTCACCATCGGGATCGGCCCTGCCGACGTCGGCCGCCGCGCGTTCCACATCGACCGTGGCCAGCGCCAGGGCCGCCACGCCGGGCAACGACACCTGTCCCAGACGGTCGGCGTAGCGCGCCAGGACGGCGTGCAACGGGGCGCCCTCCCATCCCGCCGGGGGACGGGTCAGGCCCTCGGGCGGCCCGGGCGTCGCGCCACCGCCAGGAACCACGGACGAACCGAGATCAGC
>JBIOID010000221.1:0-3169 GCA_044449585.1 Candidatus Limnocylindrales bacterium | reverse complement strand
GGCCTTCCCGGACGCCCTCTCGGCGGCCGGCATCGCCGGGCGCATGGGCGCGCCGCTGATCATCGTGCCGGGCAACGCGGCCAACCTGAGCGGCTACCCCACGATCGTGACCGAGCTCTCCCGCCTCGCCCCGACGCACGTCTACATCGCGGGCTCCACGGCCTCGGTCTCGGCCGGCATCGCCGCCCAGATCGGCACGCTGCTGGGCGTGACCCCGGTGCGCTTCGCCGGGGCCAACCGCTATGAGACCGCGACCAAGATGACCGACTACTTCTTCGGCACCGTATCCGGCACGCCCGTCGCGCCGTTCACCAGCCCCCCGGGGACCGTCTACATCGCGTCGGGCCTCAACTTCCCCGATGCCCTCGCCGGCGCGGCGCTGGCGGGCTGGAAGGGCGGACCGCTCCTGCTCGTGCCGGGCACCTCGGCCACCGTCGACGGCATCGTGGTCGCCGGCCATGCCATCATCCGCGAGGAGCTGCTCGGGCTCCAGCCGCACCAGATCACCGTCTTCGGCTCGAGCGGGGCCGTCTCCAACGGCATCTTCATCGAGCTGGAGGGCATCCCGCGCAGCTGAGCGGCCGCCCCCGACGCGTGAGCAGGTGATCTCGACCGAGGGTGCCGGCACCCCTGCGGCCCTGCTACCGTACCCGGGGACGCGCTACCGCGACACGCAGGAGGTCCGATGATGGCCCATTCGGGCAGCGGCACCAAGGCAGATCCGTGGGTCCTCAAGACGCCTCCTGGCACGTCCGAATACCAGATGTACCGCGACGAGACGTCCGCTCCACCCTCGATCGTCTGCCAGGTCGGGGGCACACAGCTGCGCTACGACCTGCGCGCCATCGATGACCTCCATGCCATGCTCAAGGCCGACGGCGGCTGGGTCCCCCTGGGCGCGGCGGACGAGCAGAAACCGGCCGCCGAGGGCACCGTCGAGGCCTGGGGCCGGTCAGCGGACAACCCCATCGGTGGCTGGTACGGGCTCAAGAAGGGCCTGCGGGGCCGGTTCGGCATGTACATGCCGCCGTTGCTGGAGGCGCTCGGCCTGGCGGAGCTGACCCACGACCCACGCAACAACCAGATGCGCGCCCGCTGACCGAGCGCGACGCCCGGACGACCAACCCGGCCGGGCCATCCGCTTCCCCGGATGGATGACACCACCCTCGTCGCCCTGGCGCTCAGTGTGGCGCTGTTCTTCACCGCCTATGCCGGGGCCGTGCTGCTGTACGCGATGACCCGTCCGACCGGCTACCAGGCGCGCATCGGCCGGCGCGGGCTGGCGGTCGTCAGCCTGCTGGGGGTGGCCATCGGCGCGGCCGTCTTCGGCATCCTGCTGTATCAGTACCTGTTCCCTATCGGGTAGCGCCGACCGGCGTCGGGGCCAGCTGGCACGCGATCTCGTCGGCCCATGCATCGATCTCCGCCCAGTCGCGGAAGTCACCTTCCGGCAACAGGGCGCGACCGGCCGGCAAGGTCCGGATGGCCCGATCGCGGACGCCCAGTGCCGCCGGGTCGAGCGCCCCGAAGAACACGCGCTCGCCACGCGATCGCACCGCTTCGCGCAACTCGGCGATCTCCTTGGGCTCGGCCGCGACCCGCTGGTCCCGACCATGGGCGTCCGTGGCCTCCGTGCCCAGCGGCCCGCTGCTGAAGAGCCACACCGGGCGCCCGGCCAGGGCCGCCGCGTTGCTACGCACGTACTCCGCCGCGTCCTTCTGCCAGTGCCCGATGTAGGCCGCACTCCCGATCACACACGCCTCGAACCCCGAGGGGTCACCGGCGACGATGGTCGGCCGCACCTCTGCCGTCAAGCCGGCATCTCGGAGGCGCTGTGCGATGCGCTCGGCGATGCCCGCGGTCGCCCCGTGCTTGCTGGCATACGCCACGAGGACCTTCATGACCGGCACTCCTTCCCAGATCTGCACCGTGTGGTGCGCTTACCCCCCGATGCCGAGGATCTCCCCGGCCAGGCGAGCAATCCGCTCACTCGGGCGGGGCGCCCGCGAGGACATGCGCATCTTCGAGCGAGGTCATGACCGGACCGTAGCCGGCCGGCGAACCGCCCGGACGTGCCGAACGACTCCATATCGGTGGGCCGACTGCCACCGCACGGGTCGGGTCAGGGATCGCGGGCGGAACCGGAAGGAGGGATGGAAAGGGAGGCCAGGTGTTCGTCGGGCGCACGTCGCGAGCCGCGCCGCCGATGCACGACCTGGGCGAAGGGCCACCGGATCACCGGCATGCGTTTCCTTCAGCCTGGGGCGCTCGACACCCAGCCCCCACGCACGGAGCGTCGCCCCGCGGGTGCCGGCGCGCCACTGCCGTAGGGCCCGAATCGAGGGGCCTATCAGCCCCGCCGTGCTACGGCGGCGCCGTCGTCCCTATCGGTCGCCCTCGGGTCTGTCCTGCCAGCGACGGCGCAGCAGCTCCAGGGCCGCCGCCTCGTCGGCGCGGCGGTCGACGTTGCGCCGATGCGATGCGGCTTCCTCGTCGACCCGGTACATCCGCGCCGCCCAGGCGTACCCCTCTGCCTGAGCTTCGCGTCGAAATCGATCCTGTTCCTCCGGTGTCATGTCATCGACTCCACGAGCTGTGGCCGGGCGTATCCGGCCCCCTGGTGCCTCCCGCATCGGTGGCCCGGCTCGAGAGACTCTTGCCAGGTCACCCGCCACGCTAGGACATCGCGATGTGGCCGCGATTGCGCTTGCGTATCGTTCTGACAAGGAGACTCGGAAGGTCGGTGTTCCTCAGTCGTCCCAGCGGACCCGGACGCGCTCCTGGAGACCGGGCAGCGGCATGGATGCGGCCTCAGCCGCCACCGCCGCGCGCTCTGTAGGCGAGAGTCGGCGCCACGACGCGATCGTGACGTCCGCCTGGGCGCGTCGCCACGTCCCGACGATCTCGCCCGCCACGAGGAGGGCACCCGGCCAGACCCGGGGGGTCCAGAGTGTGCGACGATGGGCCGAGTCGGGCACCAGCAGCTCCCGATCGGCGCCGTGCACGAGGAAGTACGCGTCGCCACTCGGGAGCAGCCGCGCGGACGCGGACGGTCGGCCGGAGGCCCGGAACGTCGGCTCGTCCTGGCCCAGGATCCAGGCATCGCCGACGGGCGTGCGCACCGGTGTGAGCGACTCGATGAGCGCGTCGAACGCGACGTGGCCAGCCG
>JBIOID010000220.1:0-3186 GCA_044449585.1 Candidatus Limnocylindrales bacterium | reverse complement strand
CCATCGCCCGCGCCACGCCGACGGCGCTCAACCGCCCGCCGATAGCGACGCGCGCGGCGGGGGTGGGTGTGGTCATGCCGCCACGGCCGCCGCTGGGCATGCCCAACCTGCGGCGCAACGTCTGCCCCCACTTCTATATGACCGGCACCCGGGGCGCGATCCCCATCCAGGCGCCGCACCTGCTGAAGGCCCTGATGCGTCAGGAAGCCAACGTCTGCCGCTGCCAGTTGCGCGGCGGAGTGCACCTCGAGCAGGGCTACGTGGGCGACATCTGCCTTTCATCGCGCTTCAACCAGTGCGTCTTCTACGAGGACGACCTGGCCCGTCATTGAGGCCGCGAGATGCCCGCCCGCGCAACGGATGCGGCCGCCATCGCCGCGTTGCAGGCGCGCGGCCGGTTCGGCGTCCAGCTCGGCCTGGGCCGGACGCGGGCGCTGCTGCGGCGACTGGGGCATCCCGAGCGGGACCTGCGCGGCCCGCTCATCGGCGGCACCAACGGCAAGGGCAGCGTCCAGGCCATGGTCGGGGCCGTGTTGCGGGCGGCCGGCCTTCGTGTCGGTCAGACGCCCAAGCCCCATCTGGTCGACTATCGGGAGCGCATCGTGGTCGACGGTGCGCCCATCGCCGCCGCACCCTTCGGCGGCCTGATCGATGAGGTGTTGGCCGTCGCCGACGGCATCCCGGCGGCACTCGGGCCGCCGACCGAGTTCGAACTGCTCACGGCCGCGGCTTTCACGTGGTTCGCCCGCCAGGCGGTGGACGTGGCGGTGGTCGAGGTCGGCCTGGGCGGGCGCCTTGACGCCACCAACGCGTGGGACGGTGGGGCGGCCGTGATCACCAACGTGGACTGGGATCACATGGACCGGCTCGGTTCGACCCTGGCCCGCATCGGCTTCGAGAAGGCCGCCATCATCAAGCGCGGCGATCGTGCCGTGACCGGGGCGACGGGCCCGGGTCTACAGGCGATCCGGCGGCGCGCCGGACGATTCGACGTGCCGCTCGAGGTGGTCGGCCCGCTGCCCGTGCGAGCCATGACCCGTGATGGGCTGGTCGTGGAGGCGCCGGATCTCGGCGAGTTGCGCGTGAGCCTCCTGGGCCGCCACCAGGCAGCCAACGCGGCCGTTGCGCTGGCCACGCTGCGGGCCCTTGACGCGGCCGGCATCGCCGTCGTGGACGACGCAGCGATCCGGCGTGGGCTGGGGCAGGTGCGCTGGCCGGGTCGCCTCGAACTGCTGCCGGGCGACCCGGAGGTGCTGCTCGACGGTGCCCATAACGAGGGGGGCGCGGCGGCGCTGGCGGCCGCCCTGGACGAGCTGCGACCCCTGCTCCCCACCGGCCGTCCGACCGTGCTGTTCGGGGTGATGGCCGACAAGGCCATCGGGGGCATCGTGGCGCACCTGGCCAGGGCCGCGGCGCTGGCCGACGCCCGCGTCATCGTCACGACGCCGCCCAGCCCCCGGTCGGCAGCGGCGGCCGCCGTGGCCGAGGCCTGGCGGGCCGCCGGCCCCGCCGGCGCGGACGTGGGGGACGTCGAGTAGCTGCCCCACGCGCTTGCGGAGGGGAACGCGGCGGCGCGTGCGGCGGGCGGTCCGCTGATCGTGGCCGGCTCGCTCTACCTGGTCGGTGCGGTGCGCGGATGGCTCGCGGCACGCTGACGCTGCGCGGCGTGCGCTTCGCGTGGGGCACGCGCACGTACGTGATGGGCATCCTCAACATGACCCCCGACTCGTTCAGTGGGGACGGCTTGCTGGTCGACTCGCCGACCGATCCGGTCGCCGCGGTCGTGGCGCACGCTCGTCGCATGGCCGCTGAAGGCGCCGACCTGCTGGACATCGGGGGCGAGTCGACCCGGCCGGGTCACCAGCCGGTGACGATGACGGAGGAGATGGCCCGCGTCGTGCCCGCCGTGCGGGCCGTCCGGGCGGCCCTGCCAGCGATGCCGCTCAGCATCGATACGACCAAGCCGGAGGTCGCGGAGGCAGCGCTCGACGAGGGGGGCGATGTGCTCAACGACGTGTGGGCCGTTGGGCCGCACGGTGAGCCGCTGGCCCGACTCGCCGCCCGGCGCGGCGTGCCCCTGGTCGTGACGCACAACCGTGACGTCGCCCTGTACGACGACGTCACGGCGGAAGTGGTCGCCGACCTGCGTGCGGCCCTGGCGCGGGCCGAGCGGCTGGGCGTGCCACCGGGCCACCTGATCGTCGATCCTGGCATCGGCTTCGGCAAGACGGTCGACCACAACCTGGTGTTGCTGCGCGACCTGGCGGCGTTGCGCGTCCTGGACCGGCCCATCCTGCTGGGCACCAGCCGCAAATCCACCATCGGGCGCGTCCTGGACCTGCCCGCCGACCAGCGCCTGGAGGGGACGCTGGCCACGACCGCCCTCGGGGTGGCCGCGGGCGTGGACATCGTGCGGGTCCATGATGTGCTCGCCAACCGCCGCGCCGCCCGGATGGCCGACGCCATCGTCCGGGTGGGCGGCTTGCCGGACGAGGAGGCCCCGCCGCCGTGACCGACCGCATCATCCTCGCCGCGATGCATTTCGAAGGTCACCACGGCGTCACCGCGGGTGAGCGGGCGACGGCCCAGCCGTTCGAGGTGGACGTCGAACTGATGACCGACCTCCAGCCGGCCGGCATGGAGGATGACCTGGCGCGCACGGTCGACTATGCGGCCGCGTTCGCGATCTGCCGCGAGGTGGTCGAAGCCACCAACTTCCGGCTGCTGGAGGCCATCGCGGAGGGCCTGGCCCACGAGCTGCTGCGCGCCTTTCCGACGCTCATAGAGGTGATCGTGCGGGTGCGCAAGGTGCGCGTTCCGCTCGACGGTGAGCTGGCCTTCGCGGGGGTAGAGATCCGCCGCCGGCCGGTCGGGACGCCGCGGCGCGAGGGCTGACGCGACGGAGGGGTCGCGCCCTCGCGTCGGCTACTGCAGGCCGGCCGGGCGGGTGCCCAGCTTGAGGGTGACGTTCACCGTGGCGCCGTTGCGCAGGACGGTGACCGTGATCGTGTCGCCCGGCTGGTGCAGGATCAGGACGTCATCGAGGCTATGGGTGGCATCGATGCGCTGGCCGTCCAGCTCGGTGATGATGTCGCCGTCCTTGAGGCCGGCCGTGTCGGCCGGGCCGCCGGCCACGATGGCGCCGCCGGTGCCGCTGGTCCCTGAGCCCGAGCCCGTGTCGCCCGT
>JBIOID010000219.1:0-3206 GCA_044449585.1 Candidatus Limnocylindrales bacterium | reverse complement strand
CTGGAGGCTGGCGGGACCGTGAACGCCTCCGGGTGTCTGTTCCATGAACGCGTGACCATCGCCAAGGCGCTGACCCTCAACGGAGGGACGATCGACGGTACGGGTCTCGGCGTACCGCTCCAGCAGGGCGCGTTGACGCTGGCTGGGGGCAACATCGCCGTCAACCACGTGCGCGTCACCGGGTCCGCCGGGGCCGGGGTGCAGGTCACCGGATCATCCGTGACGATCGCCGACAGCGAGTTCGACCACAATATCCAGGAGGGCTTCGCCGTCTCGGGTGCCACCAACGTGACCTTCCTGCGCGATCACATCGACTACAACAACGTGGCTCTCACGGTCGACCCGGGCTGGGAGGCCGGCGGCGGTAAGGCCCACGGCACGAACATCGTCTTCGATGGGTGCGAGTCCGACCACAACGGCGGACCCGGCATCTGGTTCGACCAGTGGTACCCGTCGGGAACCGCCGCGGGCGTCAAGGTCTACAACCCGGGCGCCACCGTGCGCAACAGCCGTGTCCACGACAACATCGGCGCGGGCATCATGTACGAGGTATCGAGTGGCGGTAAGTTCTATAACAACGTCGTATGGGGCAACGGCAGCCCGAGTGCCGGCTGGGTCTGGGCGGCGGGGATCCTGATCTCCTCGAGCCAGAATGCCGAGGTCTACGGCAACATCGTGGCCTGGAATCGGGACGGCATCAGTGTCGTCAGCCAGAGCCGGGCAGATGCACCGGGGTCCGTCAGCGGCAACTACGTGCACGACAACACGATCGTCCTCGGGCCACCCGTCGCAACCGACGGCTCGGACAAGACCCTGCTGGCTTTCGCCGACGACTGGTCGAGCGGCATGTACGCCGCAGGCGCGAATAACCATGGCGCGCGCAACGTGTTCTGGTCATCTCAACCCGAACCGCAATGGGCCCGGTTCGGCTACTGGAACGGAACGAGCCTGCAGACGCTCGCGGCCCTGAATGGGACCGGTGCGGGCGGTGCGAGCTCGTATGCGACCACGGCTCAGGTGAACGCCATCCTGGCCGGCGCGGGGCTGTCGCTGGCGCCGTAGCCGCGGCTGGACCCATCCTGCTGACCTGGCGCCCACGAAGGCGCCAGGTCAGGCTCGCAGCGCTCCCGCGGCCGGGTATCATCGGCGGGTGCGGCGGCCGCAGCGGAGTTCGGCGGCCCGGACCTGGGAGGTTGAGATGAAGCCATCGCGCCGTCTGCCTACCGCGTCGGCCTGTGCCCTCGTGCTCGCGCTGATCGTGGGCGCATGCGGCAGCAGCGCCACGGCGACCCCGACCGCGACGCCCCAACCGACCGGCGCCGGCGGCCTGGGTGGCCTGGGCGGGCTGTTCGGCAGCGGCGGGCTGGGCGGCTCGGGCGGACTCCTCGGTGGTCTCTCCTTCCATGGCAATCCTGACCTGGAGGCCAAGCTACCCAGCACGCTGTGCGGCGGCACCGCGTTCAAGATGAGCATGCCCGCCGGCGCCATCCCGGCCGCTGCCCTGGGCGCCCTGGGCGGCGGCATCAGCTCGCTGCTGTCCGGGGTCACCGGAACGGCGACGGTCTCGTGGGCCTTCGCCATCGCCGACCCGACGACCGGCGCCACCTGCGACACCACCATCTACGCGTTCCAGGTCTCGGGCGGCGACCCCACGACGCTGATGAACGAGATCGTCCAGAGCCAGGTGTCCGACGGGGCGACCTCGTCACAAGCCTCCGTGGGCGGCAAGAACGTGACCGTGCTGGTCACGACCGACGGGACGCGCACCTACAGCTACGTCAACGGCGACACCGTCTATGGGGTCGAGGCGGCCGACGACGCCAGCGCGGCCGCGGCCCTGTCGCAACTGCCCTGACCGGTGTGACCGAGCGTCCTGGTACGTTCGGCCGATAGGCCAGGAGACGGCGGCCCGGCTACTTTCAGCACCCCGGCCGTGCTGAAGGAGTCGTCGATGCCCCTCGAGTCGCCCGTGCTGCGCCCGCGCACCATGCGGCGCGCTTCGGTCGTGGCCGTCCTGGCCGTGGTCCTGGCCGCCTGCGGCGCTGGCGCCACGCCGGTCCCCACCCCGGCCGACGCCGGACAGCTGATGTCGGCCATGGTCACGTCGCTGGCGACGGTGAAGCAGGTGGACGCCCACCTGACGCTCTCCGGCACCTTGACGTCCGGTGCCGACGGAGCCTCAGGGGCGCCCGGTGCGAGCGGCGCGCCGTCATCGGTCGTCCTCGATGGGACGGCTCTCGAGGTCAAGAGCGACACCGTCGCCGGCTCGGCGGACATGACCCTCACGCTACCGGTCGCTGTCGGTGGCGGGGGCACCGCCGAGGTCATCGTGGTCGGCCAGGATGTCTACCTCAAGCTGGGTCCGCTGGGCGCCCTGATGGGCATGGCGGACGACGGCAAGTACCACCACACGACGACGAGCGCCCTGGCCGGCCTGGGTGGCCTCGGTGGCCTGCCCCTGGCCTCACCCTCGGCTGCTGCGGCCAGCGCCGAGCCGTCGGCCATGGCGCAGGCGCTCGATCAGCTGCGCACCTTCTTTGCCGGTCTGGCCCAGCCACCGACCATCACCGCGGTGACCTGCGGGAGCGCGAGCTGCTGGGATCTGCACGTCGTGTTGACCGCCGCCGACCTGACCCGGCTGGCCGCCCAGGGCGCGGGCGCCCTGGCCTCGTCGGTGCCGTTCGCCGGGGCCGCCGTGGGACAGGCCGATGCGCTCAAGAGCGTCACCCTCGACGTGACGGTCAGCCAGGCAGACTCCCGCCCCGCGGAAGTCAAGGCCACCGTCGATGCCGGCGCGAGCGGCACGGCCACGGCCGACCTGACCATGACATTCGATCAGCCGATCACGGTCACCGCCCCGCCCGCCTCCCAGGTCGTGGAGGGTCTGCCGACCTTCACCCTGCCCTAGGCAGGTCGCGCTGCGCCCTGCGGGGGCGCTCACCGGGCTCGTCGGCGGTGCCGTCGGGCCGGGCACGCTAAGGTAACGGTCCGAGATCCACGGCCGCCGCCTTCTGCGTACCCACGAGGACATGATGAGCACCGCGCGCCCCCCCGAGCCGTCGCCTCACACGCGCCGCGGCGGCCGACCCTGGACGGTGCGCGTGGCGGCCTGGAGCGCGCGCCACCGCTGGCCCGTGCTGGCCCTGTGGCTCATGCTGACCATCGGTACCTTCGCGCTGAGCCTCGCGATGGGTGGCATCAAGGCG
>JBIOID010000218.1:0-3213 GCA_044449585.1 Candidatus Limnocylindrales bacterium | reverse complement strand
CTACCGGACCGAGCCCGGCCGCCTCCAGCTCGGGCACGACGCGCGCCGCATCACCGACCAGCAGGATGGCCGCCTCGTCGGTTCGAACGTGCTCGGCCGCGGCCACGACATCGTCGCCGGTCACGGCTGCCACTGCCGGACGATACCGATCCAGCTCGTCGTCGGGCAACTCCTGGGTCACCAACCCCGCGATCGCGCCGGCCACCTGCTCCGGGCTCTCGAAGCGCAACGGGAAGACCCCGATCAGGAACTCCCGCGCGTCGGACAGCTCGGCGGTCGACGGCGGCACCGTGCGCAGGGCGCGCAGGACGCCGAGCGCCTCCGTGACGGCCGGTGCGGTGACCTCCGTCTGCACCGCCGTGCGCACCGTGAACGGCCCCCGCGAGCGGCGGAAGTCGAAGCCCGCACTGACGTGATAGGTGTAGCCCCGCTCCTCGCGCAGGAGGCGCTGGAGGCGCGAGTTGAACAGGCCGCCGAGCATCGTCGAGAGGACGATCGTGGCGTGGTAGTCGGGGATGCGCCGTCGCAGCCCGACGTGGCCGATGCGCACCTCCGATTGCGGCGATTCGGGTCGGTCGAGCACGACCGTGCCGGCCGCCGAGGCGCTGGCCGTGTCGGCCACGGCCGACAGCGGCCCGTCCGCGGCCGCACCGTCGCCGCGCCAGGCGCCCAGGCACCGCGCCGCCACGGCCAGCGGGTCGAGGCCCACCAGGTCCCCGGCCAGGACGAGCGTCGCGCGCGAGGGGTCCAGATGCTGCGCGTGGCGCTCGGCCACGACCTCGCGGTCCAGCCGCGGCACGGTCGCTTCGTCGCCGCCGAGCGGCCGCGCGAACGGCGACGTGGCGTCGTAGATGCGGGCCACGTAGCCACGATCGGCGCGGCGCCCCGGTTGGGCGGCCGCCTGCAACAGGTCATTGAGCCGTTGCTGGCGGAGGCGCTCCACCTCGCTGGCCGGGAAGGCCGGCTCGCGCAGCATCTCGGCCAAAAGCGCCAGGGCGGGTTCCAGGCGCGCCCGCGGCACGGTCAGCGAGAGGGAGAGCGTCTCCCAGTCGCAACTCGCGCCGACCGACGCCCCCAGGCGCTCGGTCGCCTCCACGAACGCGACCGCGTCGTGCAGCCGCGTGCCCTCGGTCAGCGACCGGGCGGTGAGGGAGGTGACGCCGGCCAGCTCGCCCGGTTCATGCCCCGCCCCGCCCGGCAGCAGCAGGGCTGCCGCGAGCAGCGGCCGCCCGGGCACCTGGGCGGCGATCACGGTGAGGCCGTTGTCCAGCCGGTGCCGGGTGAAGCCAGGGAACTGGTACGGGCGCGGCTGGCCGGGCGCGGGACGATGCGCCAGGACGGCCGGCCCGCTCATGCCGCGTCCGCCTGCGCGCCAGCCGCATCGGCCGCGTCGGCCGCATCCGCCTCGCGCGGCACGAACGTGATGATGGCCAGGTTGTCGTCACGGAAGGTGGCGGCGCCGACGGCCAGGATCGCTGCCGCGTCCACCGCCAGGTAGCGATCGAGCTGCTCGTTGACCAGACCCGGCTGATCGAACAGCGTGGCGTACATGCCCAGCCGATCGGCCACCTCGTCGACGCGACCGAGTGCCGCGAGCTCGCTGGACTCGATCAGGGCACGCGCCCGCAACAACTCGTCGTCGGTCACGGGTTCGCGGGCCACGCGCGCCATCTCGGCCAGGAAGGTCGCCTCGACGTCCGCGGGATCCGCGTCCGGCCGCACCGTGGCCCAGCCGGCCAGGACGGCCCCACCGGCCACCAGGGGCAGCGAGAAGAGCGAGACGTCCTGGGCGATCTGGCGCTCCCGCACGAGGCGTCGATGGAGGCGGCTGCCCAGGCCTCCGGCCAGGATCTGGCTGGCCACCTCGAGCGCATCGAACTCGGCCGAGCCGAACGGCGCGGTGCGCCAGCCGAAGTGGATGCGCACGAGGGGCACCGCATCGGGCACCACCTCGCGCGCCTGGGCGCCGATGTGCGGCGCGGTGACCGGCGCCTCGAAGCGCGGGACGGTCCCGCTGGGGGCGATCGGCCCGAACCAGTGCTCGGCCGCCCGGAACGCCTCCGCCGGCTCGACGTCGCCGACGATCGTCAGGACCGCGTTGTCGGGCCCGTAGTACGTGCGGAAGAAGGCCGTCACGTCGGCCAGGCTGGCCGCGTCGAGGTCGGCCATCGAGCCGATGGGCGTGTGGTGGTAAGGGTGCCCGACCGGGAAGACGGCGGCCATCAGCTTGTCGTAGAAGGCGCCGTAGGGCTGGTTGTCGTAGCTCTGCCGCTTCTCGTTCTTGACCACTTCGCGCTGGTTGTCCAGGTTCTCCTGGCTCAGCGCCTCGAGCAGGGTCGCCAGGCGATCGGCTTCCAGCCACAGGCCCAGCTCGAGCTGGTTGGAGGGCAGGGTCTCGAAGTAGTTGGTGCGATCGAACCAGGTCGTCGCGTTGCACACGCCCCCCGAGCCCTGGACGATGCTCATGTGCTCGGCCTTGGCCACGTGCGCCGACCCCTGGAACATGAAGTGCTCGAAGAGGTGCGCGAAGCCCGTGCGACCTTCGGCCTCGTGCTTGCTGCCCACGTCGTACCAGAGGTTGACCGCGACGACGGGCACGAGGTGGTCGGGGGCCACGATGACCCGCAGGCCGTTGGCCAGGCGGCGCTCGCTGAAAGCGATGAGCGGGCGGGTCGGGTCGGCGGTGGCCATCGGGCGGATTGTGCCACCCGCGGGCGCATGCCACTCGCTGCCGTCACTTGACATTCGTCATCCATATGTTAGATTGTCGTCTAACATGACCAGCCAGGGCACCCGCTCCACCACGACCCCCCCTCGACCGTCGCGCGCACTGGTCCGCGACCGGGGCGACCGCATGGCCGGGGTGCGGATCGAGTTCGATGCGCGCCCGGTCTATGACTTCCTGCTCAGCCTGGCCACCGTGGACGGGCTGGACTACGACCTCCTGCCAGAGGACGGCCGATGGCTGGAACGGGCCCGTGCCGCCCTCTCGACCGAACGCCAGCAGGACCTGGCCGACCTGTTCGGGGAGGCCAAGGGCGGCGGGTTCGGCCACGGCCTGGGCATCATCCCGGCGCTCCACCCGGAAGCCCGCTCGGCGCGTGACTTCGTGACCCTCGTCGCCACCATGGAGACGCGCCAGCTCGCGCGCGAGATGGCCAACGATGGCCTGGGCGGAGCGGTGCTCGGCTTGATCGACCGGGCCCTCGACGG
>JBIOID010000217.1:0-3218 GCA_044449585.1 Candidatus Limnocylindrales bacterium | reverse complement strand
GCCCCACCCCGATCGCCACCTCCCCCACGGCGAGTATCCAGTTCATCAGCCTGCAACTCGACTCGCCGCTGGCGTCGAGCGCCGCTGCCCGGACCATCGCGTTCGGCAGCACGGGACCGGGCGACATCATCGTGACCGCCAAGGTCGTCACGCCGTCGACCACGGCCAGCATCTGCCTCAAGGCAGGGACGCAGGCCCCGACCTGCAGGAAGGGCTCGGGCACGATCTCGTTCAAGGGCCACGCGTCCGGGGCTACCGGCGCCTGGACGGTGACGGCCATCGGGGACGCCGCGAGCGCCCCTGACGTGGACCTGACCATCACGTGGCCGGCCAAGACGCCCCGGCTGACCCTCACCAACTTCCGCCTCGATGGGGCGGGCGAAGGGACGCTCAACGGCTTCACCGCGGTCCTGACGGCGCGCGGCAACGGCAACCTGACCACCGTGCTCAGGGCGACGGGCGGCACACCCAAGTGGGACGTCCTGGTGCAGCAATCGGGCGATGGCTCTCATGACTACTCGAAGGCGGTCGTGAGCTCGCCCATCAGCAAGGGCCACCAGTACCGCGTCACGGTGCAGAACACGGCGACCGCCGGCAGCAAGCCGATCACCCTCAGCGGGACTCTCGCCTGGGTCTGACCCGAGCTGCCGGCGACTGAGCGAGCGGTGCCTCAGATCCGCTCGATCGCCCGCGCGGCGATGTGCGGTCCGCGGCGCTCCGGCATCCGGCCGCCCAGCTCGAGCAGTCGGATCACGCGGGCCCGCTGGCCTCGGTACGGATCGAGCAGCTCGAGCATCCGGGCGTCGTCGGCGGTGCGCTCCCCGGCCAGGGAGTAGGCGACCAGGCGCGGCAGGTGGTAGTCGCCCAGGCTCACCGCGTCCGGGTCGCCGCAGGCGATGCGCATCGCTTCTGCGGCCGTCCACGGTCCGATCCCGTTCACCGCCAGCAGACGGGCCCGCCCGGCCTCGGCCGGCATGGTCACGACGGCTTCCAGCTTCGGCGCCAGGATGCCGATGCGGCGCAGCACATCCGCCCGGCGTCGCTCCAGCCCCAGCGGGTGGTACGCCTCGTAAGGCAGGCTTGCGAGCGTGCGTGGCGCGGGGGCCAGACGGAGGACGCGGCCGGGCGCCGTCAAGGGGGCCGTCGTCTCGCTTCCCGGCGGCGCGGGCTCGCCGTGGGTCCGCACCAGGCGCGCATACACGCGTTGCGCCTCGACGCCGGTGATCTTCTGTTCCACGACCGCCGGCACGAGCGCTTCGACCACGCGGTTGGAGCGGGTCAGGCGGACGCCGGGCAGGCGCCGGACCAGGTCGGCCACGAGCGGGTGACGGGGCTCCAGCGCCTCGGGTGCATCGGTCTCGCCGATCAGGTCGGGCACGTGGGCCAGCTCCCAGTCGGCGCCCGGGCCCCAGCACTCGACCGTCACGGTTCGCCCGACAAGCCGCAGCCACAGCACCGACGGCCCCGCCGGCGTGCGTGACGCCCGCCACATCGTCGTCGGCGTGAGTCGGATGGTCGGGTCGTAGGGGCCGTGGGTGAGAGGCGCCAGCGTTCGGCGCAGATCGAGCGGTCGGGTCAGGACGATGGTGCGGCTGGGCATCCGCCGGAGTATGCGACGGGCCCCCGTGCCATCGGTGACAATGCCGCCGTGCCCTCCGACGCGATCCTCCCGGAACGGCTCGACGACGCGTACGTGTGGCGGCGTGGCGATCACTGGATCAGCACGGACCTGGCGCGCCTGGACCTCGACTTCGTGGTCGCCCAGCTGGCGACCGCGTACTGGGCCCGCGCTCGATCGCGGGCGACCATCGAGCGCTCGATCCGGCACAGCATCCCCTTCGGTCTGTACACCGGCGACGACCAGGTCGCTTCGCGCGCGTGGTCAGCGACCGGGCGACCCTCGCCTACGTCTGCGACGTCATCGTCGCGCCGGCCGCGCGAGGCCAGGGCCTGGGCAGCTGGCTGATGACCTGCATCGACACGCACCCCGATCTGCAGGGGCTCCGACGCTGGCTGCTCGCCACGCGTGACGCCCACCAGCTCTACCGCAAGGTGGGCTACGCTCCGCTGGCCGAGCCGGCGCGGTGGCTGGAGCGCCTGGTCGAACCGTCGATCGCCATGGAGGACCCGGCATGACCTCGCCCGATCCCGTCGACGCCCCCGCCGCGTACCAGGCGCTGCTGCTCTCGCTGCTGGGCGCGGACGACCCGCTGGTGGTCCAGGCGTCGGGGCCGGTCACGCTGCGGGCGATCCTGGGCGAGCAGCCCGAGGTCATCCGCGTACGGCCCGAGCCGGCCGAGTGGTCGGTGCTCGAAGTGGCCGGTCACATGCTCGATGCGGAACTGGTGGTCGGCGGCCGCTACCGCTTCATCCTGGCCCACGACGTGCCGCGCCTGATGGGCTACGACCAGGACCGGTGGGTCGACCGGCTGCGCCACAACGAAGACGACGCGGCTGACGTGCTGGCCCAGTTCACGGCCCTGCGCGCGGCCAACCTGGCCCTCTGGCAGCGGACCCCGCTGTCTGAACGGGGTCGCATCGGCATGCACGAGGAGCGCGGGCCCGAAAGTTTCGACCTGATGTTCCGGCTCCTTGCCGGCCACGACCGCTTCCACCTCGACCAGGCCCGTCGGGCTCTCAAGGCGGTGAGCCGCCCGGCCTGACGGCGCGGGCTCCCACGGCGGGCCGTCGCCATGGGCTACGCTCTGCAGGCCATGGAAGTCCAGAGCCTGCGCGAGTTCGAGGCGCTCGCGCGTGAGCGTCTCTCGCCGGCCGCGTATGCCTACTACGCGGGCGGCGCGTGGGACGAGCAGACGCTGCGTGATAACGAGGCCGCCTTCGCGCGCCGACGCCTGATGCCACGTGTCCTCGTCGATGTCGGGGCGGTCGATCCCGCGACGACCATGCTGGGCACGCCGGTGGCTATGCCGGTGGCCCTCGCGCCCGCGGCCCTGCAGGGCCTGGCGCACCCCGAAGGCGAGCTGGTGACCGCCCGGGCAGCCTCCCGGGCCAAGCTCATCTACTGCCTCTCCACGTTCGCCAATCGCTCCCTGGAGACGGTCGCCGCGGCCGGCCGTGGCACACGCTGGTTCCAGCTGTACGTGATGCGCGACCGGTCCCGCACGGCCGACCTGGTCGCCCGCGCCGCCGCGGCCGGCTACAAGGCGCTCGTGACGACCGTCGACCTGCCATATGCCGGGTACCGCGAGCGCGAGCTG
>JBIOID010000216.1:0-3233 GCA_044449585.1 Candidatus Limnocylindrales bacterium | reverse complement strand
TGCGGTACGGTCAGGGCGTCGATGAAGGCGGCCGCCGCCGCGCGGGGGCCCAGGTCCAGGGCCATGAGGCCGCCGCCGGCAAGCAACTCGCGTGCCGCCACGGCCGCCTGGGGGTGGCTGGGCAGGCCCGGGTAGAACACGGCCCGCGGCACGGGCGAAGCGGCCGCCAGCCGGGCCAGCGCCAGGGCGGTCGCGCAATGGCGGTCGAGGCGCACGGCCAGGGTCTCGATGCCGCGCAGCACCAGGAACGCGCTGAACGGGGCGATCGTGCCGCCGATGTCGACCTGCCCGGCGGCTACCCGATCGACGAGCTCGCGCCTTCCGGCCAGCCCCCCGGCCAGCACGTCGGAATGGCCGCCCAACCACTTGGTGCACGATTCGATGACCAGGTCGGCGCCCAGCTCGAGCGGGCGACACAGGTAGGGCGAGGCGAAGGTGTTGTCGACCACGACCAGCAGCCCATGGCGATGCGCCAGGGTGGCCAGGGCGGCCAGGTCGGCGACCACGAGGGTGGGGTTGGAGATCGTCTCCAGGTAGAGGACCCGGGTGTGCGGCATGATGGCCGCCTCGACGGCCGCCGCATCGGTCGGGTCGACGTAGGAGGCCGTGACCCCGAAGCGGGCCAGGACCGTCTCGAACAGCGCCCGTGTGCTGCCGTAGACGGCGCGCGTCACGACGACGTGGTCGCCCTGACCGAGCAGGGCGCTCAGGGTGCCGTGGATGGCGCCCATGCCCGAATCGAAGGTGAGGCCCGCCTCGCCGCCTTCGAGCGTGGCGAGGGCATCGGCCAGGACGGTGGCCGTGGGATGGCCCAGGCGCGAGTAGGCGTATCCCTCAGCCCGGCCCTGCAGCACGGCGCCGAGCTCTTCGGCGTCCCCG
The DNA here is from genome assembly GCA_044449585.1 of Candidatus Limnocylindrales bacterium. Lineage (GTDB taxonomy): Bacteria > Chloroflexota > Limnocylindria > Limnocylindrales > CSP1-4 > DASPUH01. Next base: position 2,354 of record JBIOID010000216.1, on the reverse strand, counting down.
GCCGAGAACGTGACGGCCTGGTAGATGGGCACCGCGTTGGGCGCCTGCCGGACACGGGGCACGCGCGCGGCGGCGCGCAGCGCCCGGGTGGAGAAGCCAGGCGAGCGGAGCGGTTCGTCGGCCATCGCGGGTCATGCTACAACGGGCGGCCGCAGCATCAGCGTGGCGGGTCGGATGCCTCGCGCGGACCACGCGGTTCGTCCGGCCCGGACAGGAACTGGCGCATCGTGCGGCGGAACTGCGCCTCGTCGTCCTGCTGCGTCACGCGGAAGCGCCGCGGTCGAGGAAGCGGCGTGGCCGACCGCTCGTCGGCACGCAGCGGCTGTGCGGCAGCGTCGCGATCAGCACCCCGCCGAGCGGCCGCCCGGACCGTCGGCTTCGGCGCGGCCACGGTCGGCGGCGCCACGGTGGCGGCCGCGCGAGTCGCGTGGCCCACCAGCTCGGCGGCCCCCAGCGCCGAGCGCGGCGGCCACGCCAGGGCCGCCGCGACGGTGTCGGCGCGACGACCGCCGAAGACGGGGCCCGTCGCGGGCGGCGCAAGACGCCACGCGCCGCGCGCCGCGCGCACCCGGGCGAGCGGCCGCTCGGGTGGCGCCATGACGGGCGTCACGGCGGGTGTCGGCGGCGCGGCCGGGACGGGGATGGGCTGGACGACCGGCACCGGGATCGTCGCCGCCACGGGGACGGGCACCGTGGAGAGCACCGTCGGGCGGATGCCGTGGGCCACGCGGACGCGATCGCGACCGCCCCGCTTGGAGGCGTACATGGCCATGTCGGCGCGCTCCAGGAGCTCACTGGCGGTCGCGCCATCGATCGGAAAGCTGGCGATGCCGACCGAGATCGACGTGCGCACGAGCCAGGTGTCGGCGTCGATGCGGATCTCGTTGACACCATCGCGGAGCTGTTCGGCGAGGATCACGGCACCGAGCTCATCGGTCTCCGGCAGGAGCACCAGGAACTCGTCGCCACCTACGCGGCCGCCGGTATCGATGCCCCGGATGCGGCTGCCGATGACCTCGCCGACGGCGCGCAGCACGCGATCGCCCATCGGGTGGCCGAACGTGTCGTTGATCGGCTTGAGCCCGTCCAGGTCGAGGGCCAGCACGCAGAAGCCGCGGCCCGTACGCCGCGCCCGCTGGATCTCGCGCTCCAGGACGGCCATCACGTAGGCGCGGTTGAAGAGGCGCGTCAGGGGGTCGTGGAGCGAGAGACGGATGGCGGCGTCGCGGGTCAGCCGCTGCGACCGCGCGACGACCGAGGCCAGGTACGAGATGAGCCAGAAGGCCGCCAGGCCGGCCACCAGGCGGGCCACGTCGAGCGCGCCCAAGGCCGTCGAGCCCTGCACCAACCAGATGGTGACCAGGTAGAGGATCGAGATGCCGGCCGCCAGCAGGAAGTTGGTGCGCGCGTCGACCATCAGCGCCGCCGCCGCCGCGATCAGGAAGTAGCCGACGACGAAGGGGCTGGTCGCGCCCCCCGTGAGCGCCACCAGGAGCGTCACGACGGCGATCGCCCCGATCCCCTCCAGCACGTACTTGCCCGGGCCCAGCACGCGCCGCGGCAGCAGGTCGTGGACGACCACCACGAACAGCACCGCCGTGCCCAGCACGAGGTAGATCGCCCCGCTCGTGGTCGGCCAGGCGCCGCTCAGGGTGACCGCCACCGCCACGGTCGCCAGGTAGCCGTAGCTCACGAGGCGCACGGCCGCCTCGTAGGTGAGACGCGAGACACCACCGACCTCGGGAGGGGCGTCACCCTGGGCGGCCGCTACCTGCAGGGCGATCTCGCCCGGATCAGGCCGCACCACCAGCTCCGGGTCGTCACCGCCCGGGAGTGACCGGCCGATCAAGGATGGCACGACCAGCACCAGCAGGAGGAGCACGTTGGCGCCCAGGGCAAGGGCCAGGAGCAGCTGCAGCTGGGTGACCGACATGGTGGGCGGGCTATCTCATGCGGGGCCGGTGAACGTCCTGGCCGATGGTACCGGCTGGTACAGGACCCCGCCATCGGTGCCCGCAGGACGTGGTGCGCGCACGCGACTGGCAGCTCGGCGCGCCGTCGTTGCCCGATGCAGCTGCGGTCTGCTAGCCTCGGCCGGTGAACCTCGCTCGTCGACCCGCCACACGCTCGGGCGAGGAGGTCTCGGCGCTCGACAAGCAGATCCTGGCCCACCTGCAGTCGGATGGCCGACGACCGTTCACCCAGATCGCCGCCGAACTGGGCGTCAGCGAGGCGGCGGTGCGGGCGCGCACCAACCGGCTCATCGAACGGGGCATCCTGCAGATCGTCGGGGTCACCGATCCGCTCAAGCTGGGCTACGACCAGATGGCGATGGTCGGGGTGCGCTGCCGCGG
>JBIOID010000215.1:0-3253 GCA_044449585.1 Candidatus Limnocylindrales bacterium | reverse complement strand
CCATGAAGGCACGCCAGGCCCCTTCGCCGCGGACCGCCTGCGTCTGCTGCAGGATGACCTCGGCCACGAGCACGGGGTACGGCTCCCGCGGGCCGCGGAAGGCGAAGGTCCGCCGCTGCGCGTCGTACCAGGCCAGAACCCAGCGCTGGATGGATCGGCGGCGACGCCCGGTGAGGCGCGCGATGGTGGGCCGATCACCCCGGGCAGCCACGGCGACACGAGCCATCACGACAGGATAGGTGGGCGTGCGCACCGGGCCGTCCGATAACGTGGCGACGGCACGGCCCGGCCTTAGCGCGGCTGCTGGCCCCGGGCGACTTCGCCGGGTAGGCTGGACCGCATGCTCAGCCGCCCCGGCACCAAGACTTCCGCCCCCATGCCCGACTTCGTGCCGCCGATGCTGGCTACGGGGGGCAGTCGGCCGTTCTCCGACCCTGACTGGCTCTTTGAGCTGAAGTGGGACGGGTACCGGGTTGAGGCGGTCGTGCGCGACGGACGGGCGCGCATCTGGACGCGCAACCGGCTCGATGCCGCGCGCTACTTCCCGGCCCTGGCCGGGCCGGCGCCGTGGATCGACGCTCACGAGGCCATCGTGGACGGCGAGGTGGTGGCGCTGGACGTGCATGGCCGGCCGAGCTTCAGCCTCCTCCAGGACCGGACCGGAGTGCGCGGCCCGGGGGCGGCGCGAGACCCGGAGGCAGCACGCCCGACGGCCGATGCACGCGCCGCCATCCCCCTGGTCTACCAGGTCTTCGACCTCCTGTGGGTCGACGGCCACTCGCTGACGGACACCCCGCTCGTCGAGCGCAAGGCGCGTCTCAAGGAGCTCCTGCGCGAAGACCCGCTGGTGCGCTACGCCGCCCACGTGGAGGCCGACGGCGAGGCCTTTTTCGCGGCGATCAAGGCACAGGCCCTGGAGGGCGTGATGGCCAAGCGCCGCCTCAGTCGATACGAGCCCGGACGCCGCTCCCATGACTGGCTGAAGCTCAAGGCGCGCCGCGAGCAGGAGCTGGTGATCGGCGGCTGGGAGCCGGGCCTGGGCTCGCACGCGGAGCTGGGCGCCGTGCTGGTCGGCGTGTACGAGGGCGACCGATTGCGCTACGCGGGCGAGGTCGGGAGCGGCATGGACGCGCGTACGCGGGCGACCTTGCTGGCACGCATGCGCGCCCACGAACGTGACGATCCCCCCTTTGTCGATCCGCCACGCGTGCGAGGCGTCCGCTGGACCGATCCGAGCATCGTCATCCGCGCGGAGTTCACCGACTGGACGACCGACGCCCTCATCCGCCAGTCGAGCTTCAAGGGCTTCGACCCCACCAAGGCACCGCACGAGGTTGTCCGCGAGCCGCTGCCCGGCGAGGGCCCGCAGCCGCAGCTGCGCCGTGGCACCGCAGCGGCCGGCGAGTCATCGCGGCCGCGCGCGATCCCTCCGCCAACAGGGAAGCCGCCGGCGTCGACCCCTGCGGAGCTGGCCGCGCTGGACGCGCTGGGCAAAGCCGGTTCGTGGTCGATCGGGGGGCGCGTCGTGAACCTGACCAACCTTGACAAACCGCTCTTTCCCGAAGCGGGCCTGACCAAGCGCGACCTCGTGCGCTACTACGTCACGGTCGCGCCGGTGCTGCTCCCGTACCTGCGGGACCGCGGCCTGACGCTGGACCGCTGGCCCGATGGGCCGGGCGGGCCGCATTTCTGGCACAAGGAGATCCCGACCTACGCGCCCGAGTGGGTGGGTCGCTGGCACTACGAGTCGAGCGAACCGGACCAGTCACACACGTACGTCGTGGCCGGCGAGGTCGCCACGCTGGCCTTCCTGGCCAACCAGGCGGCCATCGACCTGCACCCCTGGACCTCCCGAGCCGAGGCGCCCCATCGCCCGACCTACGCCCTGATCGACATCGACCCGGGCCCGCGCACGACCTTCGACGAGGTCGTCGTCATCGCGCGGCTATACCGCACGGCGCTCGAGCACCTTGGCGTCCGCGGCTACCCCAAGGTGACGGGCAAGCGCGGCATCCAGGTCTGGGTTCCGGTCGAACCGCGCTACGAGTTCCGTGAGACGGCGGCCTGGGTGGAGAACCTCTCGCGGGCCGTCGGGGCGACCGTGCCCGAGCTGATCAGCTGGCAGTGGTCGGTCAAGGGTCGCGACGGCCTGGCCCGCCTCGATTACACGCAGAACGCGTCCAACAAGACGCTCGTGGCCCCATACGCCGTGCGGCCGCTGGCCCAGGCGCCGGTCTCGGCGCCCATCACCTGGGCCGAGCTGGACGATCCACTCCTGCGCTCCGATCGGTGGACCATCCGGACCATGCCGCAGCGGATCGAGCGCGTGGGTGACCTCTTCGCCGGCGCGCTCGCCTTCGACCAGGTGCTGCCGCCGCTGTAGGCGCGTCAGGGCGGGCCTGCGGTGCGCGCAGGCCACGGAACACACGCCGCTGGGACCGTCGGCGGGCGACTGACACCGTCCGGCCCATGGTCCGCACAGCACGCCTCCGTCATCCTTGGAGCGTGCTCCTGAAGCGGCGCGACGGCGCCACCCCCGAGGCTCCCCCGGTCCTGGATCGGCTGCCCGTCTGCCTCCAGTGCGGCCTCGCCTCCAACCGGCTGGAGGCGACCTTCTGCCGCCGCTGCGGCCTGCCGTACGGCGCGCCACCGGAGGCCTTCGCCGACCTGCCCAGCTGCCCCGTCTGCTATCACGAGGCCGAGGCCGACGGCCGCTACGCCTCGCAGGCCATGCCCGGCCGGCGCCTCTCGCTACCCGACCATCAACGCGAACACGAGCGGTTCCCGGTGGGCGACGACGAGTGGCTCGAATCGCTGCGCGAAGGCGACAGGATCCGCGTCGGCCGCTCGTGGGCCTCCTTCGAGCAGGTCCGCCGCTACTTCGTGACCGGTGCGGTCGAGGCGGGCCGCGGGCGACAGCTAGCCCACGACGCCATCGCCACGGCCATGACCCAGCTCAACCGCTGGGGTACCGACGCGACCGTGATGGGCGACCAGCCCGCGTGGCAGGAGGCCCGCATGGCGGTGGCCGAGCTACGCGAGCGCTACCACCGCGGCTGACCAAAGCTATCGCGATGCCGAGGCGGACGGCGTCGGGAGAGGAGGCAGGGGCTCGATCTGGATCGAGTCGACGACGGCTTGCAGTTCGGCCTTGTCGGCCGCAGAGCTGCCGGGGTAGTACCTGGCGACCGCGACCATGCGCCTGCCGGCGATGTCGACGACGTAAACGTCATCGATGTTGCCAGGCGGATTG
>JBIOID010000214.1:0-3267 GCA_044449585.1 Candidatus Limnocylindrales bacterium | reverse complement strand
GGCCCGTCTGCGCCGGGAGGCTGGCCCGTCTGCGCCGGGAGGCTGGCCCGTCTGCGGTCGGGGCTCGCTGGCCCGTCTGCGCCGGGAGGCTGGCCCGTCTGTGCCGGGGGGCTGGCCCGTCTGCGGTCGGACGGCTGGCCTGCCAGCGGTCGACCGGTGGCCGCCCTCAGACGGGCGGCTGCTCGAACTGCACCACGCCGATGATGTTGCCTTCCGTGTCCTTGAACCAGGCCGCACGGAGGCCTGCCAGCTGCGCGATCGAGTCGACCGTCTTGAGTGTCGGGTAGTCGTATTCCTCGAATACCACGCCGCGGCGCTTCAGTTCGGCGACCTCCGCCTCCAGGTCGTCGCTCATGAACGCGAGCGCGGTGGCCTGGTTGGTGCCGGCACTGCCCGACCGCGAGATGACGAACCAGGAATCCAGGCACTGGTAGACGACGGCCGTCGGCAGGATCGTCGTCGGCCGGAAGCCCAGGGTGCCTTCCCAATAGGCGCGTGCACGTGCCACGTCTGCGGCTGGCATGATGGGGTGGACGTGGCGTTGCTGGAGCACGGTCAGGCCCTCGCGCGATCGGTGATGACGGGGGTGGTCGAGGTCGCCAGTCTACCGAACGACGCCTACGGACCGACCCACACCAGCGACTCCTCGATGACCGATCGACGGCAAGCTGCCCGCTGGTCGGTCGGGCAGGAGGATGCCAGGGGGTCCTGGACATGGACGCGCATCACGAAGGGCACGCCCCAGGCGGGCGCCAGGCTCACGACCTTGATGGGCACGGCCACCCACGGCGGGTCGCCCAGGAGCGCGCCCGGCGCGACGGTCGGGGCGTCCAGGAACCACAGACCGCCGCAGGGCAGCAGGCGCGTGACGGGTCCCGGGGTCGCTCCCGACGGCGGCACGGGCTGGAAGGGACAGAAGAACGCCGGGGGCGCCGCCGGGGTCCAGCCGCCGACCAGGAATGACGTGTCGTCCGTCGCCTGGCCGACCCAATAGGGCACGGCCGCGCCGCGCAGGACCCGGAAGCCGTCGATCTCGGTGGGCAGCCCGTCGGGGCCGATGACCGTCGGATCGTTGACCGGCTGGCCGTTCGACCAGACCGTCGCGTCCACGATCAAGGCCGACTCGCACGACGCGAGCCATGCGGCGGGGCACGCCGCGGCTCGAGGGTCATCGACGTGGACCTGCAGCACGGTCCAGCCAGCGGTCGGCAGCGGGGGGCCCGAGCCGAGGAAGGTCGGCCAGATCACGGTCCCGGTGGTGTCGCCCGGACCGGCGGCCAGGTCGCCGGCCCCGCACCACCGAATCAGGTCGCTGGGTGGCGGCGACGTGACCAGCGCGCAGGCCTGGATGACGTCCGTCTCGAAGTAGCCCCCGACCAGGAAGGGCAGCGGCGATCGGTGGGTCTGGCTGAGCGCCTGCGCCGCCTCGACGGTGAGCACCGGTTGCCCGTCGATCGAGTTCGGGAGGCTGCCCTGGCCCGAGGTGACGGCGGTGGGTGTCGGTGAGGGAGCCGCGCTCCAGACCACCCGGTCCACGATGACGGCCGCCTCGCATGCCGCCCGGATGGACGGGTCACAGGCGGCGGCCGCCGGGTCGTGGCCGTGGATCTCGAGCACGACAGCGCCCATCGGGAGCGTGTCGACGTCGCTGCCGAGCGTCAGGTTCAGATCTGCGGCCGTGGCATGATCCTGGCCGACCGGGATGGGGTCGGCGCCCAGGATGTGCGGTTCGCAGTTGTCGGGGATCAGCCTGCTGCCGGGTGTCGGCGGCACCGTTCGCGGGATGAACGGGCAGGGCAGCGCGTACCCGGCGTAGTAGCCCCGGACGAGGAACGAGGCCGGGCTGGGGGAGCGCCCGAGCCTGTCGAGCGCTTCGGGGACCGACACCGTCAGCTGCCCATCGATCGAGGTGGGGATCCCGTCCGGGCCCATCACGACCGCCCCCGATGCGGCCGGGGTGCCGGTCGCCAGGGGCGATGCGCCGGTGGCCGGCGATGTGCCGGTCGCCGGCGATGACGGGCCCACGCCGCCTCCGAGGAAGCCACCGATCACGGCCACGACCAGCAGGACGGCCAAGCCGCTGCCGGCCAGGGACCCCGCCCAGGCCACGCGGCGCCCGGTGGTGTCGCGACGAACGCCGCCGCGACCGGCGCGCGCCAGGACGCCGTGTTGCACGTCGCCCTCCGCCCGCGTCAGTTCGCCGGCGAACCAGCGTGTGAGGCGGGCCTCCAGCGGATCGCTACCACCGGACGGTCGTGTGGGGGCGGGCGGATCAGTCATCGCCCAGCGCTTCACGGAGGCGTGCGAGGCCGATCCTGAGCTGTGACTTGACCGTGTTCTCGCTCACCCCCAGGGCGTCGGCCGTCTCGGCCACGGACAGCCCGGCCATGTGATGGAGCACCACGGCGGCACGGATACGGCCGGGCAGGCCGACCAGCGCCGCCCGGACGGCGACGGCATCGGTGGCATCGGGCGTCGTGACGGCCACCTCCACGACGCCGGCGCCCACGTGCACGGAGCGGCGCAGCCGGCGCACCAGCCGAAACGCCTCGCGGGCCTGGATGCGCAGCAGCCAAGGGCGCAGCGCCGCGGGGTCGCGCAGGTCAGCGGCATGGCGGACCGCGATCTCGAACGTCGCCTGCACCAGGTCCTGGGCCTCCGCTTCGTTGAGGGTGATGGCGCGTGCCGCGGCCAGCAGCAACGCTGCCTGCGCCTCGAGGGCCGCCCCCAGCTCGATCGAGTCCGCCGCTCGCTTCATCGGCTCCAGCCGCTCGTCTTCCAAGGCACCTCCTGGTCCCGGCGGCTGCGTGTCACTCATCTAGAGGCCGCTGCTCCGTCGGACGGGTGAGTGGCGCCACCAGTTCCACGGCGCGCCGTCCGGTCCGCTCGGTCCGGGCCGATCATCCGGCCAGCGACAGGACCAGCAGCGCCTGGCCGAGGTGATAGGTCGTCATGACGAGCAGGCTGCGATGTGGCAGGGGTCGGACAAAGCGATCCCACCCCAGCAGGCTGTCGGAGGCGTAGAAGGCGAGGGCACCCGCCAGCGCGGCCGGCCGACCGGTCGACCAGGCGGCGATGACCATGAGCGAGATGGCCCCGATGTAGGCGGCCACGGGCGCGACCAGTTCGCGGTGCCCAGAGGCTCGAACCGCCGCCAGGATCCGGCGGCCCACGACGCCGAAGCCGGCCGCCACGATGACCGCGGCAGCCACCGCCAGGGCCGGGCCGAGTCCGGCCACCCCGAGGCCCAACACCATGGCCGCGATG
>JBIOID010000213.1:0-3279 GCA_044449585.1 Candidatus Limnocylindrales bacterium | reverse complement strand
ACCTGCTCGCCGTCGATCCACACCTCCCGGCCGTCGCGGAGCGACTCGATGTAGTCCTTACCGGTTCGCAGCACTTTCGTTCCTCGGCTCTCGATGGGCTTCGATGGGGTGGGTCAGTCCAGGATTTCCCGGAGGACGGCGCGCAGTTGGCGGGCGCCGGTGGCGATGGAGTTGGCCCGGATCCGTTCGGTCGGGGCGTGCATGTCCTCGCCTGCGCAGCAGCCGAGGGCGACTGCCGGTATGCCGGCCGCGAGCGCCGCGTTCGCGTCGGTCGAGCCGTCGCCCGTCGTATCCGGCAGGCCGACCGAACGGCGGGCGCGCAGGACCGCGGCGACCAGGGGGTGGGTGAGCGGCACCGAGCCGGCCGGCCGGCGGTCGAGCCGCTCCGTCGCGAGCCGCAGGCCGGGGGAGACGTGTATGTCGGCCAGCGCGGCTTCCTGCCGGTCGAGCGCGGCCTGGTCGGTCGCGCGCCACTCGACGGTCGCGCTGGCCCGGGCGGCGATCGCGTTGACCCCCGTGCCCCCCTCGACCAGGCCGACGTTGACGGACAGCGGCGCCGGGACCGACGCGATCATGCTGGTGAGCAGCCGCGCCAGCTCGTGCACGGCGCTGGGCCGGCCGCGGTCCCACCACGAGTGCCCGCCCGGGCCGGTCACCGTGAGCCGCACCCGCACCGAGCCGACGGCGTCCGTGAACACGCGGTCCGCACCGTGGCCTTCCAGCGCCAGCACCGCCTCGGGCGCGAGCTCGCGGCAGGCGTGGCGGGCGCCGCGCAGCCCGCCGAGACCTTCCTCGCCGACGGTGAAGACGACGGCCAGCGGCGCTTCTGCCGGGCCGGCGAGCGCGCGCTCGGCCACGGCCACGGCGGTCGCGACCGCGATCGCGTTGTCGCCGACCCCCGGGCCGCACAACCAGCCGTCGCGCCGCGTGACGCCCCGCGCCGTCGCCTCGCCGAAAACGTCATCGACGTGGACGAGGACAGCGAGCCGGTACGGCGGAGGGCCGAACGTCCACACCAGGTTGCCGGCTCCGTCGACGTGCCGGCTCCCGGGCTTCCCGGCCAGGCGCCGCTGCAGCCAGTCGATGCGTATCTGCTCGTGGCCGGTGCCGCCGGGCAGTTCGGCCAGCGCCACGGCATCCGCGGCGATCGCCTCGGCGTCGAAAATCTGGGCGTCGAAAGCTCCGGTATCGGAAGCCGTGTCTCGCATGTCACCCTGGCCAGACAAAACTCATATGATCACGCCGACCGGGCCAGCGTACCATCTCATTAGACCGTTGGTATAGTTCACTGGCATGGGGAGTGAGTCTTCGGACCAGGCTTTCGCCGACGTCGTGGATGTCATCGCGGCGAACCTGCGCCGGCTCCGCACCGCCCGCCGGATGTCGCTGGCTACCCTCGCGAGCCGCGCGGACGTGGCCAAGGCCACGCTGGCGAACCTGGAGCAGGGCCGGGGTAACCCGACCATCGAGACGTTGTGGTCGCTGGCGCTGGGGCTCGGCGTGGCCTTTAGTGACCTGCTGGAAGACCGGCGCGAGACCGCCACGGTGGTCGTCCGGGCCCAGCAGGGCCCGCGGGTGCGCGGGTCCACCCCCGGCGGGCAGCTCGACCTGCGGCTGCTCGACCGGATCGAGCGAGGCGGCCTGGTCGAGGTCTTCGACCTGTTCCTGCCCGCCCGGACCGATCACCTCGGCAGCCCGCACGGTACCGGCGTCGTCGAGCGGGTGTTCGTGCACACCGGGACGATCACGGTCGGCCCGGCCAGCGACCCGATCACGCTCGGCCCGGGCGACTACGCCAGGTACAGCGGCGACGGCCCGCACGTCTACCACTCGGCCGATGAGGATGTCCACGGCATGCTGCTGGTCGGATACCCGCCCGCCTGAGGAGCGCCTTCTCGAGGAGCACAGATGACCGGGTTCGACGGCGCGCCCGGACATCGCGATGCACTTCCCCGTGGAAGCCTGGGTCGACCACGTGGTCGCGCGCGGCGTCGCGATGCCACCGCACTACATGGCGATCGCGCCGAACATGGCCAGCGTCCTGCCGATCCTGGCCTCGCCGCGCGACTCGTGGATGTGACCGTGCAGGCTCAGCATCGGCTGGTATTTCGCCAGCAGCTCCAGCGACATGAGCGCGGCAACCATGTCGTTAGAGCCTGGTACGGGGCGGTGCCAGAGTAAGTGAAGCGCTTCTCGCGCCCCGCGATGCTCGAGCGTGCCGAACAAGCTAAGCGCAGGGCCTAGCCGGCGGCCTGGGCGTCCTGGGCCGAGGGGAACCGGGGGGCGCGCTTCTCGGTGAGTGCCGCGGCGCCCTCGAGGACGTCGGGACCCATGAAGGTGAGCATCTCGTAGGCGGCGGACTGGTCGAAGATCGGGCCGGCCATCTTGAGCCAGTTGTTCAGTGCCCGCTTGGTCCAGCGGATCGCGGGCTGCGAACCGGTGGCCAGGCTGTCCGCGACGCGCAGGGCCTCGTCGAGTACCTGGTCACGGGGGACCGCCTTGCTGACCATGCCGAGCCGTTCGGCCTCCTCGCCCGTGATCATCTCGCCGGTGAGCAGGTAGTAGCGGGCTTTCGCCATGCCGCACAGCAGCGGCCACAGGATCGCGGCGTGGTCGCCGGCGGCGACGCCCAGCTTGACGTGTCCGTCACCGAGCCTGGCGTCGAGGGCGCAGATCGAGATGTCGGCCAGCAGCGCCACCACCGTGCCGGCGCCGACGGCGACGCCGTTGATCGCGGAGACGACCGGCTTCTCGCAGTTGATGATGTTGTAGACCAGATCGCTCATCTCGCGGAGCATGTGGGCCACGCGGTCGTGGTCGCCGGCCATCCGCCGCACCATCTCCAGGTCGCCGCCGGCCGAGAACGCCTTGCCCGCGCCGGTGATCACGGCGACCCTCGTCTGCGGGTCGGCGGACACCTCGGCCCAGACCCGGGCGAGCTCGCCGTGCATCTGCTCGTCGGCGGCGTTGTACTTGTCCGGCCGGTCCATGGTGATGAGCAGCACGCCGTTGTCCCGGCGCTCGAAGCGGAGCCGCTCGTACTCGGAGAACTTCACGGACTACTCCTTAGCTACTTGAAGGTGGCGAGGCCGGCTCAGCTCATCGTGAGGCCGCCGCTGACGCTGACGGTCTGGCCGGTGACGAAGGATGCCTCGTCCGAGGCTAGGAACGCCACGACGTTGGCGACGTCGTCCGGCTGGCCTAGGCGCCGGAACGGGATCGCCCTGGTGAGGGCCTCGCGTAGCTTGGGCCCCGCGAACGACGCGAACAGCGCGGTGT
>JBIOID010000212.1:0-3290 GCA_044449585.1 Candidatus Limnocylindrales bacterium | reverse complement strand
GGCGGGGGCGGCACGGCCGAGCCGGCGAACCCCACCACCAGCCAGGTGACCAGCACGCCCAACGTCGTCAGGCACAGCAGCAGCGTCGCACGCGTGGCCAGGCGGAGCGGCGTGGCGACCGCGTTGCTGACGGCCACCGCGGCCGGCGGTGTGTGCTGGCGGGCGATGGCCAGCCGGCATCGCGAGGCCGCCAGGGCCCGCGGTCCCAGCGCGACGACCGCGACGGCCAGGGCACCGGCCCGGGCGAGCCGCCGGGGTGGGGGCGGAGGATCGGCCGCGGCCGTCACGCCGGCCGGGGCCAGGGCATCGTCGGGTGCCACCAGGGTCCAGCCAGCCGGGGCGGGTGACCGTGCCTCGGCCGTGGCGAGCAGCCCCACCGCGAAAGGCGCGCAATTCAGGCAGCGCCCGCGGCCCCGGTTCCAGCAGTCGGGACACACCTCGAGGCGGCACACCGGGCAACGCTGGAACAGGTGGCGATCGCCGCGGCCGTACAGGTCGCGATCGGTACCGCAGACTTCACAAAAGGCGGCGTCGGTCAAGGTCGAACGGGCCCCCGGGTGTGCACCTGGACGAGGGATCCTGGGGAGGGATGGCCACGCTACCAAGGCGGGCCGGTGCGTGGCGTAGTGAAGTGGTACCGCCGGCCGGCCCAGTGGTCAGGGGCGCCTGGTGCGGCCGGCCACCACGGACCGGCCGGTGATCGTCAGATGCCCGGCTCGGCGATGAGGTCCGAGCCGCGTCCGTGGCCACGGCCGACGGCGACGCTGCCCAGCACCACGGCGCCGCCCAGCAGCTGGAGGAGGCCGATCGACTCGCCCAGCAGCACGACCGCCAGCAGCGCTCCCAGGAACGGCTCGAGATAGGTGAACAGAGCCGCCCGCGATGCGCCGATACGATGGATGGCTGTGAAATACAGGATGTTGGTGACGGAGACGCTCAGGATGGCCGCGTACAGCAGGGCCAGCCAGGCGTTGGCCGGCACGGCCGCCCAGTCCTGCGCGACCAGGTCGGGGATGGCGAAGGGGACCAGGATGAGGGTCCCCACGACCATCATGAAAGCGGATAGCTGGAACGCCGAGTAGCGCTGCATGAGGGGCCGGATGAGCACCGAGTAGACCGCCCAGCTGGCCGCCGTGAGGAGGGCCAGGAGTTCGCCGACGACGTTCAGGCCACCGACGGCTTCGTGGCCGCCGGCGACGATGAGGGTGGCTCCCATGAGGCCGGCGGCGATGGCCAGCCAGAGGGAGCGGGTGACGTGCTCCTGGTGCGAGAGCACGGCGATCACCGCCGTCCAGACCGGGATCGTGCCGATGAGCAGGGCCACATTGACCGCCGTCGTGGCGTGCAAAGCCCCGACGAACGCGGCCTGGTTGATGGTGATGCCGGTCACCGCCGCGGCCAGCAGGAGGGGCAGATCGCGGCGCTGGAAGCGCGGCCAGCCTTCTCGCCCCACGACCACGGCCACCGTCACGACCGCACCCAGCGCGAAACGGACGACCGCAAAGGCCAGCGGTGCGATGGCGCCGACGCCCACCTTGACGGCGGAGAAGTTGGCGCTCCAGATGACGACCGTGACGAGCAGGGCGAGCTCGGCCGAGTCGCGACGTCGCATTCGCCGCATGGTAACCGGTCCAGGATGTGGCTGTGGTTACCTGGGTGCGCGCCGGTGGGGTCGCGTGCTTCTCCCTGGAGGAGGCGAGTAGGATGGGGCCCGATGACCTCGCCAGGCACTCGCCAGCCTCGACGCGCCGCCCGTGGCGACGTGGTGCCGGCGCGCGCCCGGACGGTAGGCGAGCTGCGTGCCGCCGGCTGGGTCTCGCGTTCGGTCAAGGCGGAGATGCGGGCGAACCTGATGACCCGTCTCGGCGAGGCCGAGCCACTCTTCCCCGGCATCGTGGGCTACGACGCGACCGTCCTGCCGGCCGTGGAGAACGCCATCCTGGCCGGCCATGACCTCGTGTTCCTGGGCGAGCGGGGCCAGGCCAAGACGCGCCTGGCGCGCCTCCTCGTGGGCTTGCTGGACGAGGAGGTGCCGATGATCGCGGGGGCCGAACTGCACGACGACCCGTACGCCCCCATCGCCGCCGCCGCGCGCGAGCTCGTGGCGAGCCGTGGTGATGCGACGCCCATCGTCTGGTTGCCGCGCGCCCAGCGCTACGCCGAGAAACTGGCCACGCCGGACATCACGATCGCCGACCTGATCGGCGAGGTCGATCCGATCAAGGTCGCGGAAGGTCGCTACCTGGCCGATGAGTCGACCATCCACTTCGGCCTCATCCCGCGCGCCAACCGCGGCCTCTTCGCCCTCAATGAGTTGCCCGACCTGGCCGAGCGCATCCAGGTCGGCCTCCTCAACATCCTCGAGGAGCGCGATGTCCAGGTGCGCGGTTACACGCTGCGCCTGCCGCTCGACCTGTTCGTGGTCGCCAGTGCCAACCCGGAGGACTACACCAGTCGCGGCCGCATCATCACGCCGCTCAAGGATCGCCTCGGCTCGCAGGTGCGCACGCACTACCCGCATTCGATCGCCGACGAGATCACCATCATGCGCCAGGAACGGGTCACCTTCGCCAGCGGCGATGGGCCGCTCGTCGAGGAACCCGGTTACATGCTGGAGCTGGTGGCCGAGCTGTCCCAGCTGGCACGCCGGTCGGCCGACATCAGCCAGCGCTCGGGCGTCAGCGTGCGCGTGAGCATCACCAACCTGGAGGCGCTCCAGGCGAATGCCCTCAAGCGGGCGGTGCGGCTGGGCGAGCCGACCGCCGCGCCACGGGTGAGCGACCTGGGCGCCCTGATCCCCGCCACGACCGGCAAGATCGAGCTCGAGACGCTCAACGACGAGGCGCCCGAGGAGCGCGTCGTCGACCGCCTCGTCTCGCGGGCGCTGGCCAATGTCTTCGGCCGGCGGGTGGCCATCGACGACCTCGATCCGGTCGTCGGGGCCTTCGAATCGGGCCTCGTGCTCGAGACGGGGGAGAGCGTCCGCTCGCGCGAGTACGTGCGCTGGGCGCGCGAGACGCCCGGCCTCGCGGAGGCAGTGGCGCATCTCGGCGCGGGCGACTCACCGGCGGCGGTCGCCTCGGGCGTGGAGTTCCTGCTGGAAGGCCTGCACCTCCACCGTCGGCTCAACAAGGACCGCTCCAGCCACGGCGCTGGCGCTCGCTACCGGCGGTGATGACCGAGCCACCCACGGGCCCGGCCGATGCGCCCCGCCCGAGCCACTTCCGGTACTCGCGCTGGGACGGCTCGCAACAGCTGCCCGGCCTCGACGCCGACGAGGCGCTGGCGGC
>JBIOID010000211.1:0-3324 GCA_044449585.1 Candidatus Limnocylindrales bacterium | reverse complement strand
GGTTGTAGGTGAACGCGACGAGCTTGCCCGAGGGGCTCCACGCCGGGTCGTTATGGCCCAGCGGAGGGAACTGGCTGAGCGGGGGCACGCTCGTCGAACCGCCGCCGGCGGGCATGAAGGCCAGGACCGGACCTCGGCTCAGGTTGAACGGGCTCGGGTAGTTGGTGATGACGGCGAGGGTCGAGCCGTCGGGACTCACGTCCGGCTGGAGGTACCAGTCGAAGAAGTGCGTGCCGCCGCCGAACGACAGGAGGCCGCTCTTGATCGCCTTGGCCGCGCGCCCGTCCGCGGCCATGCGCATGATCACGGGGTAGTACAGGTCGTAGCGGCCGCCCAGCGTCGGATAGCCGGGCGGGGTCAGCGACTCCAAGTAGCGTGTATCGACGTAGTAGATCGTACGCCCGTCCGGGCTCCAGGTCGGTGCCGATTCGTTGCCGCCCGAGGTCAGACGCTGCACGCTCTGGCCGGTCAAGGCCCAGATGTCCCCGTTCTTGGCGAACAGGATGGTGCCCTGCATCTGGTAGCCCTGGCTGGCCGTGGGCGCCGGCGTGAAGACGACCGACGGGTTGACCGTGGGCAGCGGCGGGCTATGGCCCGGCGCGACCGTCGTCACCAGGTCGAGCCGGCCCAGCACGAGGACCATGCTCAGGGCGGCCGCCAGGACGAGACCGACACCGGCCGCCGCCGGTCCGAACGGGAAGGCCGAACGCGGCGGGCGACGCCCCGGCGCGCCGGCGGCGGGCCCGCTCATCCGACCAGCACAGCGGTGGCTGGCTGCGCCATCGGCGGCTCGGCCGTGGCCAGCGCCAGCTGCGCCGCCAGGTGGCCGTCCGGGGCCACGTCACGGACGTCCAGCTGGAGCGTCTCGAAGCCGCCGAAGTGCCGGCTGCCGAGGCGCGCCGCGACGTCGATGACGTCACCCTCGACCAGGATGGCGGCCAGGTCAGGGCGCTCGAAGGCGATGGCATCGAGCACCTCGCGGCCCTTGCGCAACAGCAGCGAGGTGTGCCCGCCGGACGCGGCGCGCGCCCGCGCCACGGTCAGGCCGCTGACGCCGAGGAGCGGCTCGGGGTTGCCCGGGCCGATCGGTCCGAGGGGCTCGAGGTCGCGTAGCAGGGCGTAGTCGACCTCTCCCGCGAGCACCGCCAGATCGAGGCGCAGGGGACGCGCAGCCTCCGCAGCGCGGCCGGTCCGCAGGAGCGGCATGAGGCGCGCCTGGAGCTCCGGGTAGGCCGCCGCGAGGAACTGGCAGCCGGCTGCCTGCGGATGGCCGCCGTGGCGTTCGAGCAGGTCCGCGCACGCTTCGAAGGCAGCGGCCAGGTCGCTCCCGGCCGGTCCCCGCGCCGAGGCGCGCCAGGGGTCCTGGCCGGTGGCGACGACGACCGCCGGCGCGTCACGCTCCTCCGCGAGGCGACCGGCGACCAGCCCGATGATGCCCACCGGCCACGGGCCGGCGACCATCACCGGGCCGTCCGCGGCGGCTGTGGCCGCCGCGCCGCGGGCCTCCCCCAGGACACTGGCGGTCAGGTCGCGGCGGTCCCGATTGGCACCCTCGAGCCGCGCCGCCAGCTCGGTCGCCTCGGCCGGATCGGTCGCCAGCAGGAGCCGTGCGGCGGTGGCGACGTCGCCCATGCGCCCGCCGGCGTTGAGGCGCGGGGCGAGGGCGAACGAGATGGTCTCGAGGTCGATGCGGTCGCGGGCCACGCCGGCAGCCTCCAGCAGCGCCGCGATGCCCGGGCGCGGCGCCTGCCGCAGGCGGGCCAGGCCAAGGCGCGCCAGCGCGCGGTTCTCGCCGACGATGGGGGCCACATCGGCGACGGTCCCGATGACGGCCAGGTCGGCCAGCTCGAGCGCGGCGTCGGTGCCGCCGGCCGTGTCGGCGAGCAGGAGCTGGGCCACCTTGAAGGCCACGCCGCTGCCGGCCAGCCGGGGGTCGGGATAGGTGCTGTCGGCTCGATGGGCGTTGACCAACGCGACGGCCCGCGGCCGGATGGGCGGGACGTGGTGGTGGTCGGTCACGATGACGTCGATGCCGAGGCGCGCCGCCAGCTCGACTTCCTCGGTGCTGCTGGACCCGGTGTCGACCGTCAGGACGAGCGTCCGGCCCTCGCCTGCCGCGCGCTCGACGGCGGCGCGCGACAAGCCATGGCCCTCCCCTTCCCGATCCGGCACGTGCCACGCCACGTCGAGGCCGAGGCGTGCCAGGGCGGTCACCAGGATGGCCAGGCCGGTCAGGCCGTCGGCGTCGAAGTCGCCGAAGACGAGGACCCGTTCACCGGCCGCCCGGGCGCGGGCGACGCGCTCCGCCAGGGGCGTCGCGTCGGGCAGCAGCCGGGGGTCGTGGAGGGCCGCCCGTGGATCGCCCACGTGGGCCCTGAGATCGGCCGGGGTGAGCACGCCCCGCCCGGCGAGCAGGCGGGTCGTCCGTTCCGAGAGGCCCGCCGCGCGGGCGGCCGCAAGGAGCTCCGGCGAGACCGCCGGCGAGGGCGCCAACCACCAGCGGCGCATCGCTCGAAGATGCTGCATCGTGCCAGGGTCGTCGGAGCCGATCACCAGCGGCTTACCCGCTCAGCCCCTGGCGCGGACGAGTGCGGCGGTGCGCGCTCGGCGGCGGTCGTCCCAGTCGTGCCACACGACCAGGAGCGGGCTGGCGTTGAAGATCGACGAGTAGGTCCCCGAGACGATGCCGATCAGCAGCGCCAGGACGAACTCGCGGATCGACGCGCCCCCGAAGAGCAGCAGGGCGGTGAGCGTGACGACCACGGTCAGCGACGTGTTGATGGAGCGGCCCAGCGTCTGCAGCAGGCTGTGGTTGACGATCGCGTCGAACGGTTCACCGGCATGGCGGGCACGGTTCTCGCGGATCCGGTCGTAGACCACGATCGTGTCGTGCACGCTGAAGCCGATGACCGTCAGCACCGCTGTGACGAAGAGGGCGTCGACCTGCACCCCGAAGAGCGTGCCCAGGATGGCGAACGTGCCGACCACGACGATCACGTCGTGGAGCAGCGCGACGAGGGCCGTCGCGCCCATGCGGAAGTCGTGGAAGCGGACCGTGATCCAGGCCAGGATGCCGATCGAACCCAGGATGATGAGCACGAAGGCCTGCTGGATGAGGTCGCTGCTGACGATGCCGCTGATCGTGTCCCGCTGGATCTCGCCGTCGATCGGCCCGAAGTTCGCCTCGAGCGCGACCGCCAGCGCGCCCAGCTGCCCCGTGGTCGGCGGCTGGTAGATGCCGGGCGGTGCGGCCGACGGGCTTGGCGAGGCCGAGGCCGACGGTGAGGCCGACGGGCTGGGCGTGGGCGAGGGGCTGGGCGAAGC
>JBIOID010000210.1:0-3341 GCA_044449585.1 Candidatus Limnocylindrales bacterium | reverse complement strand
GCTCGGGGTGGGCGTGGAGGGCACCGCGCCATGATAGGGCGGCCGGACCGGGACGGTCGCCCGAGCGTCCGAAACGCGCCGCCGGACGCCTTGGGGCGGAGTGCCGTGCACCCTCCGTCGACCGGGACGCCCGCGCACCCAGCGAGGTGACCGACTCGGACCAGGCCGGTCCGCGGCACCCGGCGAGCAGCGCTTATCGCTGCTTCCTTCCGGACCTGACGAGGTTCACGCGTCGCCGCTGCGCGGGACCCGATCCTCAACGTCGATCGCCCCGTCGGCACTCGCGAGCGCGGGCCTCGGGAGGGGATTCAGCCCTGCTGGAGCGGATTGCAGGTACAGGGCACCGCTAGTTCCCCGCCTAGCACGGCCCGCGGATGATAGCGCGGTGCGACCTCATCGCCCCAGGGGTCAGCGGTGCGCCTACGCATCGACCCACCTTGACCACCGCGTGGCAGGACTCCACCATGACCGCCGTCATGAGCGACGCGACCGCCAGACTGCGCCACGCCGACGCCCGCTGGACGTCGTGGCCGCGCGTGCTCCTGGCCGCTTCGATCGCCGTGCTGCTGGTGTCGATGTGGCTGGCCAGCGCGCGGAACCTGCTCGCCATCGGCTCGGCGCTGACCGTGAACCCGAACGAAGGCCAGGCTGGCGACCCGAGCACCGCCACCGACGGCGGGTATACCCCCGGCGCATCCGTCAGTCTCACCTGGGACAGCGTCGAGATCGCGACCGGCGTGGTGAACGTCGACGGATCGTTGTCGATCCCCTTCAGCGTGCCGATCTCGGCCGCACCTGGCGTGCACGATGTGGGGACCTGTGCAGGTGGGGCTCCGACCTGCGACGGGGGCAGCGGCGCCACGACCTACACGGTCGATCCCCCGCCCACGGCGACGGCGACGGCAACGGCGACAGCCACCGCGACGGCCACCGCGACGGCCACCGCGACGGCAACTGCAACCGCAACCGCAACAGCCACCGCGACGGCGACGGCAACGGCGACAGCGACGACCCGCCCGACCGCATCGCCGACGACGAGACCGACCGCTTCTGCTGTCACATCCCCCGGGGCGACGGCGTCGCCGGGCGAAACAGCCAGTGCGACACCGAGTGGCCTGTCGACGAGCGGCCCCGGAGGCAGCCCATCGACCTCACCCTCGTCGACAGCGACAGCGACCCCGACCGGCGCCGGCGGGGCAGGCGGGAGCGGGGGCACGGACACCCATGGGCTGGACGCCTTCGCCGGATCCGTGGCCCGGCCCAGCGACCTGTTCCGCGACCCGCTCCTGACGGTCCTGGCATCCCTGCTGGCCCTCTTCTTCCTGTTCCTGGCTGCGGTTCCGGGCGTGCTCTTCAACAAGACCTACGAGGAGCACTACGACGAGATCTCGGAGTGGCTCCACAAGCGGGCTGGGTTGCTGCCGGGCTGGCGCGCGTGGGCCGGCCGGTTGGCCGGGTTCTGGGGCGGCGGGCTCGGGCTGGTCGTCTTCACGATCCTCGGGGCGATCGTCTACGGCTTCCTGATGCCCACGTTCGGGCTCGACCTGGCCTCCTTGGTCGCTCTCCTCGGGCTGCTCGCGGGGCTTGTCATCGTGATGTTCGCCTTCGACCTGCCGGCCCGCCAGTACCACCGCGCCAGGACCGGCGATCCGGGCCACCTGCGCGTCTTCCCAGGCACCATCGTGGTGGCCATCGTGTGCGTGCTCCTCTCGCGGGCCGCGAACTTCCAGCCGGGCTACCTCTACGGCCTCATCGTCAGCTACCAGTTCCGGGGCGAGATGAGCGAGGCGGACGAAGGCCGCTCGGCGGCCACGCGGTCCATCTGGGCGCTGGGCGTCAGCCTCGTCGCCTGGCTGGCCCTGGCGGTCGTGTCGCCACCGCCGGCCGCCGCGGCCGGCAACTCGCCGGCCGGAGGCTCTGTCTCGCTGCCCCTCCTGGCCATCGAGACGATGCTCTCGACGGTCGTGGTGGCGGGTGTCGAGGGCGCCCTCTTCGAGCTGTTCCCGCTCCGCTTCCTGCCCGGCGAGGTCGTCTTCGGCTGGGACCGGCGCGTCTGGGCGGTCCTCTTCGGACTCTCGGCCTTCGCCTTCGTGGCCATCCTCATCAACCCGGCCAGCGGCTACCTGAGCAGCACCCGCACGACACCGCTGGCCATCGCCGTGGCGCTCTTCGTGGTCTTCGCGATCGTCTCGGTCGGGTTCTGGGGCTACTTCCGCTACCGCCCCCAGCCGCCGCCGCGGCCGCCGATGGCGCGCAAGGTCGCGCCCGAACCCACCGTGCCCCGCAAGAAGGCGGCGACCCGGCGCCGGAAGGGTGGCGGAGAGGGCGGGATTTGAACCCGCGATGGGTTGCCCCATACCGCATTTCCAGTGCGGCGCCCTAGGCCACTAGGCGACCTCTCCGCGGGCGATCGGTCGGGGTGTCGGGTGGCGGAGAGGGCGGGATTCGAACCCGCGGTGCTTGCGCACACCGCTTTTCGAGAGCGGCACCATCAACCACTCGGACACCTCTCCGCGCGAGAGGATAGCAGAGGGTCGGGGCCGCTCCGGATGGCCTGATGGGCTGCTCCGGATGGCCTGGTCGGCCGCTCGGGATGGCCTACTGGGCCGCGCGGGCCAGTGCCGACCGGCCGACGAGCTCGGAGGCGTCGGCCTGGAGGATGCCCGAGACGACGTCGAGATGGCGCCCCAGGTGGCCGTTGCGGGCCAGCTGGAGAGCCGAGCCGGCGGCGCCCGAGAGCGGGTCGGGCAGGGCGTAGACGATGCCGTCGACGTCGCTCTCGAGGAGCGCCCCGACGCACATGACGCAGGGCTCGACGACGACGTACACCGTCAGGCCGGCGAGCGAGGTCGTGCCCATCCGGTCGGCCGCCTCGCGCAACGTGACGATCACGGCATGGGCGGTCGGGTCGCCGGTCGTGCGCACCCCGTCGGCCGCACTGGCGACCATGGCGTCGTCGAGGACCGCCACCGCGCCATCGGGCCGATCGCCCCGGCCGGCCGCGGCGGCGGCCTCGGCGAGGGCGGCACTCATGTACATCTCATAGCGCACAGTGGCCGCATCGTACACCGGGCGATGGGCGGCGCTACCATCCCCCCGGCCGGCTCGAACGCATCGGAGCGACCCCCTGGACGCGGCCGCCGGACGACCTCACGAGGCCACCATGGCGCGAGCACGACGCATCGGCATCCTCACCGGGGGCGGCGACGTCCCGGGCCTCAACAGCGTCATCAAGAGCGTCACCTACCGGGCCACCGAGCTGGGCTACGAGGTCGTCGGTATCCGGCGCGGCTGGGAGGGCCTGACCCACCAGCGCCCTGGCGCGGACCCGGACCCCGAGT
>JBIOID010000209.1:0-3343 GCA_044449585.1 Candidatus Limnocylindrales bacterium | reverse complement strand
GTACGTGGGCGGCCCCGTCGCTGGCCATCGTGGGCCTGCCGGCGGACGTGATGCCACCGGTCCTAGAACCGGGCACGGTCGTCGGACCGGTGACCGCGCGCGCCGCCGAGGAGACCGGCTTGGCGGTCGGGACGCCGGTCGTGGTGGGCGGCGCCGACACCCAGATGGGGCTGGTCGGCATCGGCACGGTCACGCCCGACTCGGTGACCCTCGTGGGGGGCAGCTTCTGGCAGCTGACCGTGGTCACCGATCAGCCGCTCATCGACCCCCAGGCGCGCGTCCGTACCTTGTGCCACGCGCTGCCAGGCCAGTGGATGACCGAGGGCATCGGCTTCTACTGCGGCATCGTGATGCGCTGGTACCGCGACGCGTTCTGCGAGTGGGAGCAGGCGGAGGCCCAGCGGCGCGGCCTGGATCCCTATGTCGTGATGGAGGAATCGGCGGCCTCGATCGCCGCCGGCTCCAACGGCCTGTTGGCCATCTTCGCCAACGTCATGGACACCAAGCGGTGGGTCCAGGCGTCGCCCAGCTTCCTGCAGTTCGACGTCGACGACCCCGCCCGCTCCAACCGCAAGGCAGGCATCCGGGCCATCGAGGAGCAGGCCGCGTACGCCACGCGCGGCCACCTGGCGATCATCCAGGAGCTGACCGGCCACAAGGTCGAAGAGGTCGTCATGACCGGCGGGGCGGCCAAGGGCACGCTCTGGCCACAGATCGTGGCCGACGTGCTGGGCGTGCCCATCCGCGTGCCGGTGGTCAAGGAGTCGACCGCCCTGGGCGCGGCGCTGTGCGCCGGCGTGGGGGCCGGCATCTACACGGACCTGGCGCAGACGGCCACCCGGCTCGTCCGCTGGGAACGCAGCTTCCGACCCGATCCCGCTACCCGAGCCGTCTACGACGCCGCGTTCGCGTCGTGGTCGGTCGTCTACCAGCGGGTCCTCCAGCTATCAGAAGAGGGGCTCCTGCGGCCGATGTGGTGGCCGGCCGGGGCCTGACCGCGCGTCAGCGAAAGGAAGATCGACCATGCCCGAGATGGATGAAGGCGGCACCAAGCAGTTCTACGAGGATGTCCCGCAGCGCAACGAGCAGTTCTTCCTGAAGGGCGCCACCGCCTACGACTGGGGGATGCAGCACCGCCTGGCGCAGATCTTCCGGCCGGACAGCGGCCGGACCGTGATGCTGGCCATCGACCACGGCTATTTCCAGGGTCCGACCAGCGGCCTGGAGCGCATCGACCTGCGCATCCGCCCCCTGATGCCGCATGCCGACGCCCTCATGCTGACCCGCGGCATCCTGCGCACGATCGTCTCGCCGGCCATGCAGCAGGGCTTCGTGCTGCGCGCCAGCGGTGGGCCTTCCATCCTCAAGGAGCTCTCGAACGAGCACGTCGCGCTCGACGTGGACGACGCCGTGCGGCTGGGCGCCAGCGCCATGGCGGTCCAGGTGTTCGTGGGCGGCGAGTTCGAGACTCAGTCGGTCCACAACATGACCCAGCTGGTCGACGAGGGCTACCGACGGGGCATCCCCGTCCTGGGCGTCACCGCGGTGGGCAAGGAGCTGGTGCGCGACTCGCGTTATCTCGGCCTGGCCACGCGGATGTGCGCCGAGCTCGGGGCGCAGGTGGTCAAGACCTACTACTGCGACGGTTTCGAGCGGGTCACGGCCGGCTGCCCGGTGCCCATCGTCATGGCCGGCGGCAAGAAGCTGCCCGAGCTGGAGGCGCTGCAGATGGCCTACGGGGCCATCCAGGATGGCGCCCTGGGGGTCGACATGGGCCGCAACATCTTCCAGAGCGAGGCACCGATCGCCATGCTGGCGGCCGTCCGCAAGGTCGTCCACGAGGGGTACACGCCGGCCCAGGCGCTGGAGGTCTACCAGACGCTGCGCCACGAGGCTGCCCCCGCGTTCGTCGCGGCCGGCGCGTGACGGCCGAGCGATGGGTACCGCCCTCGAACGGCTGTTGAGCGGCGGCCCGCGGCTGACCGCGGGCATGCTCACCGCCGACCTGCTCCACCTGGGGGACGAGTTGCAGATCCTGGACACGGCCGGCGTGGAGCTCGTCCACGTCGATGTCATGGACGGCGTCTTCTGTCCCCAGCTGACGGTCGGGCCGCCGGTCGTCAAGGCCATGCGCACGCCGCTGCTCAAGGACGTCCACCTCATGGTCCAGGACCCCCTGGCCAAGGTGGACGCATTCGTGGCCGCCGGCGCGGATCTCATCACGTTCCACCTGGAAGGCGCCGCCCAGCCCCTGCGCGTGCTGCAGGCCCTGTCGGGTGCGACCAACGTCAACGACCCCGCGCGCGGCGTCGTGCGGGGCGTCGGCCTCAATCCGAGCACGCCGGTCGAGGCGCTCGAGCCGCTCCTGGAGGCGCTCGACTACATCCTTGTCCTGGCCATCAACCCGGGCTGGTCCGGGCAGGCCTTCCTGCCCGCGACCGCGCACCGGCTGGAGCGCTGTCGAGCGCTCATCGAGGCCTCCGGCCGGCCGATCCTGCTGGGCGTCGACGGCGGCGTGACGCGTGACAACGCGGCGTATGCGGCCGGCCTGGGCGTCGATATCGTGGTCAGCGGCAGCGCCATCTTCGACGGCTCGCCGGCCGCCCCCAACGCCCGCCTGATGCGCGAGACGATCGCCGCCGGCGGTCGCTCGGCGGCGCTCGCGTAGCGCCCCGGGTCAGATGGCGGCCTGGCCGCCATCCACCACGAGCGCCGTGCCGATGCAGTACGAGGCCTCATCGGAGGCCAGCCACAGGATGGCCGAGGCGCACTCGTCAGCGGTGCCCGGCCGGCCCACGGGGATCTGGTCGCTCCAGTAGGCCAGCTCCTTGGGGTCCTGCATGACCGGGTCGTTCATGGCCGTGTCGATGAAGCCCGGCACGACCATGTTGACGCGGATGTTCAGGCGCGCGTAGTCGTTGGCCAGGACCCGCATCAGAGCGAAGATGCCGCCCTTGCTCGCGCTGTAGGCCGGCTCGTTGGTGGCCATGCCCAGGTAGGCCACGTTCGAGCCCAGGCACACCACGGCGCCGCCGCCCGAGGCGAGCAGGTGGCGGACGCCGTGCTTGCAGGTCAGGAACTGGCCGTCGAGGTTGTTGCGCAGGGGACGCTGCCACACGGCGAGGTCCAGCCGGTCGACCCGGTCGTCCTGGCCGAGCAGCTCGATGCCCGCATTCGAGACCACGATGTCCAGGCCGCCCCAGGCCGTGGCGGCGGCATCGCTGGCGGCGGCGATCTCGGCCTCCACGGCGCAGTCGGCGGGCAGCACCAGGGCCGCGCCGCCGGCGGCCGCGATGCGCGCGGCGACGGCCTCCAGGGGTTCGCGCCGCCGCCCGATGAGGGC
>JBIOID010000208.1:0-3431 GCA_044449585.1 Candidatus Limnocylindrales bacterium | reverse complement strand
GTGCTCAACCACGCCCTCTTCCAGCGTCATGGCGTGGAGGTCATGGGCGCCGTCGTCAACAAGGTCGACCTGGACAGCCACCCGAGCCTGGTCGCGGTGCTGGAGCGTGGCCTGGCACGCCATGGCATCGAGCTGCTGGGCGTCCTGCCCTACCGCCCGCTCCTCTCGAACCCGACGCTCTCCATGTTGACCGATCAGCTGCACGGGCAGCTGCTCCACCGCGGGCCGGACCTGGGCCGGGTCATCGAACACGTGGCCATCGGCGCGATGCAGGCCGAGCATGTCATGGAGCGGCTGGGTCCGGGCAGCCTGCTCATCGTCCCCGGCGACCGGATCGACGTGTTGCGGGCGACGGTCACCGCCGTCCGCGCCGGCAAGCTGCCACGCCAGAGCGCGGACCGCGACCCCGCCCTGCACGGCCAGGGCATGGCCGGGGTCGTGCTGACCGGCGGCTACCTGCCCAGCCCGGACGTGATCGGGGCGGCCCGACGCGCGGACATCTTCATGTACGCCGTCCGCGAGGACACCTACGACGCCGCCTCGGCGGTGCACGACCTGCTGGTCAAGACGCACCCTGACGACCGGGACAAGATCGAGCTGATCAAGAAGCTGGTGGCCGAGCATCTCGACGTCGAGCGCATCCTGGCCGCCTTCGCGGAGCCCCTGCCGGCCCGCTGAGGACCGGCCCGCCTGGGGAGCCGATCAGGCGCGGTCGCGCGCCGCCAGCAGGATCGCGACGCGATCGAGTAACCGGTCGGCCACGGCGCGCTTGGTGAGCAGCGGCCATGGCTCCGGCGCCGCGCCGGGCGTGACCAGCGTGACCCGGTTGGTGGTCGTGCCGAAGCCCGACCCGACCTCGCTCACGTCGTTGGCGACCATCAGGTCGACCTTCTTGTGCGCCGCCTTCTGCGCCACCCGGTCGAGCGACCCGGTCTCCGCGGCGAAGCCGATCAACACCGGCCGCGGCGCCGGGCGCTCATGGGCCCATGCCGCAGCGGCGGCCAGGATGTCCTCGGTCGGCTCCAATTCGAGGGTGAGCCCAGGCGATCGCGCCAGCTTGGTCGTGGCGCTGACGCGCGGCCGGAAGTCGGACACGGCGGCGGCCATCACCAGGGCGTCGGCCCCGGGCAGGGCGGCCATGACGGCGTCACGCATCTGGGCGGTCGTCTCGGCCACCACGACCGTCGCCTCGCGTGGCAGGGCCACGCTCGTCTGGCCGACCACCAGCGTCACGCTCGCGCCGCGGGCGAGGGCCGCCTCGGCGACCGCCGCCCCCATGCGACCGGAGGAGCGGTTGCCGATGTACCGGACCGGGTCGATCGGCTCGGCGGTGCCGCCCGCGGTCACCAGCATATGGCGACCCTCCAGGTCCGGTTCCCGGATGGTGGCGTCGACCGGGGTGCGCAGCGCGGGATCGCTGGCCCGCACCGCACGCCCGGCCACGGCCGCCTCGACGGCGGCCACGATCCGGCTGGTCTCGGCCAGGCGGCCGCGACCCTCCTGGCCCGACGCGAGGGGTCCCGACTCGGGCGGGACGATGACGTAGCCAAAGCCCTCGAGGGTCTTCACGTTGGCCTGCGTGGCCGGGTGGCCGTACATCCCGGCGTCCATGGCCGGGGCGACCACGACCGGCGCCGCGGTGGCCAGGCAGGTGGCCGTGATGACGTCGTCGGCCAGGCCGTTGGCCATGGCGGCCAGCCAGTGGGCGGTGGCCGGGGCGACCACGATGGCATCGGCCGCGTCGGCCGCCACGATGTGGCCGATGCGCTCGTCGGGCAGCAGCTCCAGGGGATCCAGCAACACGTGGTGGCGGGTCAGGGCGGCCATGGTGAGGGGGCCCACGAAGCGTGCCGCGCTGGCCGTCATCAGCGGCTGCACCTCCGCGCCCGCGGCCGTCAGGGCGCGCGCCAGCTCGGCCGCCTTGTAGGCGGCGATCGAGCCGGTGATGCCGAGGACCACGAAACGGCCGCCCAGCGCTCCGGCGGGCGCGCTCATCGGACCGATCGGGCCGTCGCGCCCACCTCCGCGTGGAGCAGGACGAGCCCCTTGAGGGTCAGCGCCGGGTCGATCGCCTCGACCTCCTCCAGGCCCTCCACCCAGGGCGCGTTGGCCAGGCCGCCGGTCAGGATGACGTGCACCGGCTGCGGGCCGAACTCGGCTGCCAGCTCTTCCCGCGTCCGAGCCAGCAGTTCGCGGGTCAGGCCGAGATAGCCCAGCACGGTGCCGGCCTGCATGGCGCTGACCGTGTCCCGGCCGATGGCCCGTTCCGGCCGGTGCAGTTCGATGCGCGGCAGGCGCGCCGTGCGCGTGGCGAGCGCCTCCATGCCCAGCTCGAGGCCCGGTGCGATGGCGCCGCCCAGGTAGCTCCCGTCCGGCCCCACCACGTCGAGGGTGGTGGCCGTCCCGAAGTCGAGCACGATGGCCGGCCGACCGTACAGGCGCCCCGCCGCGTAGGCGTTCACCAGGCGATCCGCGCCGGCCTCGTCGGGCCGATCTAGGCGGATGCCGATGGGCACGCTGTGCGCATCGGCGTGGAGGATGGGCACCCGCCGGCGCGCCGCGATCTGGTCGAGGGCGCTCGAGTAGGCGGGCACGACCGACGCGACGACCATGGCCGTGACGTCGGCCAGGCTGCGGCCGTCGAGCCGCAGCAGGCCGTCGAGCGTCGCCTCCAGCTCGTCGGCCGTGACGTCGCGCCGACTGGTGGCTCGCCGCAGCAGCGACAGGGTCGCCAGCCCGCCGCCGGCCACCGCATCCGCGCCCGAACCGTCGCCCCCCGCCAGGGCCATGGTGAGGTTCGTATTGCCCGCGTCGATGGCCAGCAGCATCGCCCGATGATACGCGGACGCCTTGTCCCGCCCATCTCCCTCGGCTACCATCGTGCCATCCCCGCTCCGGTGTCTGCGCCCGCTGAGGAGTAGCGTGTCGCTCGACCAGCCCGCCAAGTTCTTCGTCAACAGCGGCCTGGTCTCCAGTCGGACGGACATCCACAACCTGCTGCGCCCCCTGCTCCGCCAGACCGTGGGCTACCGCTATTTCCGCGGCCCGTCCCTGGTGGCCCATGGCACCGGGTGGGTGGAGCGCATCGTCTCCGACCACCCCGAGATCTCCACGTTCTTCACGCCCCTCTCGATCTGCCTGAACGTCGACTCCTTCGAACATCTCGAGTTCGAGACGCGCCCCGACCAGTTACTGGTCTACACGCTCGTCCAGGGCGACGAGCGCGTGGTCGTCGAATTCGCGCCGGCGCCCGCCGGCACCGAGGGGGTCCAGCAGACCTTCCGCTTCCAGCCCGAGGGATTCGTGCAGATGGAGCTCAGCGGACTCGACGGTGGCGAGTCGCCGGGCAACCCGGAGGGAGGTCCGCCCGTCAGCGGCGGTTGACACGCAGAGGGAGCAGCGAGCCGACGCGCCAGAGCCGCCGGCCGCGC
>JBIOID010000207.1:0-3447 GCA_044449585.1 Candidatus Limnocylindrales bacterium | reverse complement strand
CGACTGGAGCCGCGAGCGCTTCACGATGGACGAGGGTTCGGCGCTCGCCGTCCGGACGGCCTTCAAGCGGCTGTACGACGACGGGCTCGCGTACCGCACCGAGGCGCTCGTCAACTGGTGCCCCGGCTGTCGCACCAGCGTGTCCGACCTGGAGGTCATCGCGACGCCGGAGACGGGCACCCTGTGGACGGTCCGGTATCACCTCCTTGACACGGACGGGCGGCCCGACCTGGCTGCGTCGGTCGCCGTGGCCACGACGCGTCCGGAGACGCTCCTTGGCGACACCGCGGTGGCCGTGCACCCGGAGGACCCTCGCTACGGCGGGCTGTTGGGCCGTCGAGTGCGCATCCCGTTCGCCGAGCGCGACGTGCCGCTCATCGCCGACGACGCGGTGGATCGCGCCTTCGGGACGGGCGCCGTGAAGGTCACGCCCGCCCACGACGCGACGGACCATGAGATCGGGGCGCGGCACGGCCTGCCCGCCATCACCGTCCTCGATGATGCCGCCCGCATCAGCTTTCCCGGGCCATATGAAGGCCTCGACCGCTTCGAGGCCCGGCGGCGCATCGTGGCCGACCTGGACGCCCGCGGCGACCTCGCCGCCACCGCCGCCCACGAGATGGTGGTCGGCCGATGCCAGCGCAGCGACGACGTCATCGAGCCGCGGCTCAAGACCCAGTGGTTCCTGCGCATGGCACCGCTGGCGGCGAAGGCCCTGGCGGCGGTCCGCGAGGGGCGGACGCGCATCGTGCCGGCGCGCTTCGAGAAGGTCTACTTCGACTGGCTGGAGAACATCCACGACTGGAACCTGAGTCGCCAGCTGTGGTGGGGCCACCGCATCCCGGCCTGGTACTGCCCGGACGGCCACGTGACCGTCTCCTCGCTGGCCGCCGGCCCCGCTGCGTGCGACGGCTGTGGGCGCCCGCCGACCGAGCTGGAGCAGGACCCGGACATCTTCGACACGTGGTTCAGCAGCGGCCTGTGGCCGTTCTCCACCCTGGGCTGGCCGGTGGCGACGCCGGACCTCGCGCGCTACTACCCGGGCTCGGTCATGGAGACCGGCTACGACATCATCTTCTTCTGGGTCGCACGGATGATGATGCTGGGCGAGTGGCTGACCGGCGAGACGCCCTTCGCGGCCGTCTACCTCTCCGGGCTGGTGCGCGACCCGTATGGCAAGAAGATGTCCAAGACCGTGGGCAACGTGGTCGATCCGCTCGCCGTGGTCGATGACCTGGGCGCAGACGCCCTGCGGTTTGCGCTGGTCGACGGCGTGGCGCCCGGGGCCGACCTGCGGCTTGGGCCGACGCGTCTCGAGGGCGCCCGCAACTTCGGCAACAAGTTGTGGAACGCCGCCCGCTTCGTGCTCGGCGCACGGCCCGCCGACGTCGCCGCGGATGCCCTCCTGGACCTGCCGCCGGCGGGCGACCTCGGCCCCGCGGAGCACTGGCTGCTGGGCGACCTGGCCGCCACCATCGAGCGGGTCGGGCGCGCCTACGAGGAGCTCCAGCTGGGCGACGCCACGCGCGAGCTGCACGAAGCCGTGTGGAGCACGTACTGCGATCAGTACCTCGAGCTGGCCAAGGCGCACCTGGCCGATCCGGCCATCGAACCGGCGACGCGCGCGGCGACGTGGCGCGTGCTGGTCTGGGCGCTCGACCGATATGTGCGGCTGCTGCATCCGGTGATGCCCTTCCTGACCGAGGCGATCTGGCAGCGCCTGCCCCACGAGGCGACGGACCCGGAACTGCTCATCGTGGCCCGCTGGCCCGATGCGGCCCGCGAGCAGGCACTCGCGGACCCGCGCCAGGGGCGAGCCACGGCCGCCTTGCTCGACCTGGTCCGGGCAGTGCGCAACGCGCGAGCCGAGGCCGGGCTGGCGCCGGGCCAGCGCCTGGCGGCCGAACTCCACCTGCCGGACCCGGCCGTGCGGGCGGCCTACGCCGCGCTCGCGGGGCCGTTCGGGCGCCTGACCCACCTTGGGCCCGTCACCGTGACCGCGCAGGTCATCGCGGCCGGCGCCACGAGTGGCGACCGCCTGCATGTGCTCGCCGGCAGCCTGGAGGCGGTGCTGCAGCCGGGGCCCGGCGACAGCGCCGGCGAGCGGGCGCGGCTCGAGCGCGAACTGGCCGAGACCCGCCAGCGGCTGGGCGTCACCGACGCGCGCCTGGCCGACGCGGCCTTCGTCGCGCGAGCGCCGGCCGCCGTGGTCGAGGGTGCGCGCACCAGGGCCGCTGAGCTGCGCGATCAGGCGGCACGGCTGGAGGCGCGCCTCGGCTCCTGAGGGCGCGAGGGCAAGCGCACCGGTACCTCTGCCGGTCGTGGCTGCCTCGGCTGGCCTACAGACCGGGCGCGGCCCCGGCGTGAGCATGGCCGCATGGCATCCCAGGCCCAGGTCGCTCGCGGGATGGTCGTGGCGCGTCCGCGCGCCCGCTACCTGTTCGCGATCGTCGCGGTCGCCCAGCTGTGCGACCTGCTGACGTTCGTGCCGGCGGTGGGGCGCGTCGGCATCGGGGCGGAGCAGAACCCGCTTGCGCGGTATCTCTACGAGGTGCTCGGGGCGGCCGGGCCGGCCGCCCTCAAGGTCACCGTGGTGGTCCTGCTGCTGGGCCTGCTGGCCCGCGTGATGCGGCGGTATCCACGCTACTGGGCGCCGCCAGTCGTGCTGGCGGTCGCGCTGGGGGTGGTGGGCACCTGGTCGAACGTGGTGTTCGGCCTGGCGCGCTAGATCGAGGTGCCGGTGTTGCTCAGGATGCCGGCGATCTGGCTGCCCAGGAAGAGCAACGCGAGGATGGCGATGATGGCGATCAGCGCCAGGATGAGGGCGTACTCGGCCAGGCCCTGACCGTCCTCGCGGGACCAGGCGTCGACGAAGATGCGGTAGAGATCCATGGGTTCGCTCCCGGGTTAGAAGTGGCCCGCGAGAGGCGAGCCGACTACGACACCGGAAGTACTACCAGCCGCTGGTACCCCTGTCTACGGGCGTGTCGCCCCCGTGCACCGCGTTTCCGACGTGGTGGGCTACGGCACGATCAGGTGGACCGGGTTGCCGAGCAGGTCGACCTGCCACGTGGTGAGGTCGAAGGCCGGGGCGAAGGTCGACTTGCCACCCATGTCGTACTCGATCTTCCACCATCCGCCGCCGTGTGTTTCGGTGGGCGGTTGCGGGGCGATGTAGGTGGTCGGCAGCGGGATCACGATGGTCAACCAACAGCCGTTGAAGACCCCGGTGGTGGAGTTGCGGCCGTTGACTGCGTCACCGACGTTGGTCGTGACCGACGTGACGCTCTTCTGCCCCAGGCTGTTGCACGACTGCCCGTTGGTGTTGCCCTTCTTGGCCGTCCACGAGAACGTGACCGGGGTATAGCCGGTGATCGTCGGCTGCAGGATGCGCAGGGAAGCCGGCAGGACGCCCGTGTCGCCGGGATCCCACAGGCTGATCTCCAT
>JBIOID010000206.1:0-3455 GCA_044449585.1 Candidatus Limnocylindrales bacterium | reverse complement strand
GGTCGGGGTCGGCGTCGGGGCCGGGGCCGACTGCGCCTGGACCGTGGCGCTGTCCTGGTTCGAGGTCACCTCGTCGGCGGACGACGCGGTCGCGGTGTTCGTGACGTTGCCGGCAGTGACATCGGCCGTCGTGATGGTGTAGGAGGCCGTGCAGGTGATCGAGGCGCCGACGGCGAGGCTCGCGGTCGCCGGGCAGGTCACGCTCGCCTTGTCGTCAGCTACCGAGAACGGACCCGCCAGCGCGACGTTCCCGCTGTTGGTGAGCAGATACGTGTAGGCGATGACGTCACCGGCGGCCATGTAGGTCGTCGGGCTCGCACTCTTGGCGAGGGTCAGCCGGGGGGCCTGGGCCGGGGTGACCGTGTCGGTGTCGGACGCGCTGTCGTTGGCCCCGTCGGGGTCACTGACCCCGGCCGGCACGGCGATCGTGGCGGTGTTGGTGACGCTGCCCGAGGCGGCCGTCACGGTGGCCGTCACGTCGAGCGCATACGTCTGGCCGGTGGCCAGGGCGGGCAGGGCGAACGTGCCGCCCTCCAGCTCGGCCACAGTGGGCGGGCTGACACACTGGCCGGGCGCCGCGGCACAGGCCACCGCCGTCTTGGCCAGGCCGGCCACCGCCGGGTCGGCCAGGCGCGCGCCGGTGACGCTGCTCGGGCCGCCGTTGGTGACCGTCAGCGTGTACGTCGTCGCGCCACCGGCGACGACCGTGGCCGTGCCGTCGGTCTTGGTGATGGCCAGGTCGGCGACGAGCAGGATCCCGGTCGGGCTGCTCGATGAGTCGTTATCGGGATCGAGGTCATTGGCGTTGGCGACGGTCGCGGTGTTGGTCACGCTGGGCACGGCCGCCGCCGTCGGGTCGACCGTCACCGAGATCGCGGGAAGACTCACCCCGGCAGCCAGGCCGCCCGCCGGGGTCACGGTGCAGGTCACGTCCTGGCCGGAAACCCCACAGCTCCAGCCGGTGCCCGCCGCTGAAACCACATCCAGGCCGGCCGGGACCGCGTCGCTCACGGTGATCTCGCCAGCCAGCGTGCCGCTGCCCACATTCCGGACGGTCAGCGTGTAGACCCCGTCGACTCCGACCGTGAAGTCGCCCACGTGCATCTTGGTGATCGCCAGGTCCGATGAACCCTGGGGCACGATGTACAGCTGCCCGACGACATCCCGGCTCGGGAAGTACGTCCAGAGATCCAGGCCCTTCTGGTTGCCGAAGCCGTTGGCGGAGTTGTCACCGTAGGCCCGGATGGTGGTCGAGCTGGTGTCGAAGCCGGTGTCGCTGAAGTCGGGCGCCGGGGGTGGGTTGTTGCCGGTGGCCAGGACGGACCCGACGGTCCCAACGGTGGCGCCGGTCGTGGTCTTATAGCCGCGGTCGTCGAAGAAGGCCGTGCGGCACGTCGCGAACGGGCAGCTGCCGCCCGGCGGGTTGAGCAGGGTGATGGTCGGTCCGCCCAGGACGCTGTTCTCCGCGTCCAGCAGGGGGAAGTGGAACTCGCCCGCGTGGAGTGTGGCGCTGAAGCAATAGCCATCGCCGCCGTTGCCCGTCCAGGAGGCCGGCATGAAGGCGCCGCTGTTGTCCTTGCCGTCCCAGGCGATGTTCTGGACACCGGCCGCCACGACCCGCACCAGCGATCGATTCGCGGGCAACGTGGGATCGAAGGTGGCACTCGCGCAGCCGCTGGCCCCGCCCGGGTTGGGCACGATGACGATATCGGCGACACCCCCGATGTTGCCGTCGAACACGATGTTGCCGCCGGTGCTGAAGATGGAGCCCGGGACGCCGCTCACGACGCCGGCCGTGCCCTGGAAGGTGATCGAGTTGACGGTGGGCACCAAGGGCGTCGGGACGATGGAAGACGGCAGGTCCCCCGCGGGCGGCGAGAAGAAGAGCAGGCCCGTCGGCGGAGCGAGCTGGACACCGCCCTCGATACTCGACAGCGGATTGATGTCCGCGACGAGGTCGTGGTAGAGCGGCGTCGACCCGTCCGGGTCCAGGAAGCCCACGGTGTTGCCGTAGAGGATGAAGCCGTTGGGATCCAGGCCGCGCAGATCGATGCGGTACTGGAAGCCATCGGCGGTCACGGCCCACAGGGTCGACTCGACCTGGTCGGCAGCGCCGTTGCCGCCGGTGATCTGGGCCAGGTAGTCGGTGTAGACCCGACCGCTGATCGGCGCGCTCGGGGTCGCGATGGGTCGCACCGTGATGTCCCACATCGAGACACCACTGGCCTGCGTCGCATCGATGGCCGGTGCGGCGATGGTGCCGGCGGTCCCGTCGACATCACTGCTGCCGCCCGCCGGACCGTAGAAGGCGACGTCGTAGACGCCCGTCGCAGCGGGTGTGTAGATGCAGGGCGTGTAGCCGCCGCCCGCCGGCAGCGGACCTGCAGCTTCCTGCACGGGGGTCGTCAGGGCGCCGGTGCCGGGCTGCGATGCCGAACAGGTGAAGGCGGGGGCCGGGAGGGCGACGGTCAGAGGCGCGCTGATCTGGCCGGGAGTCCAGACGACGATGTCGCCTGAACCGACCCCGACGCCGCTGGATCCGAGGGCGATCTCCTCGCCCGCCTTCGCGTAGACCTGGAACAGCGTCCGACGGGGCAGCAGGTTCCCGTACAGGCTCGTGCGCCACTCGGTCAATGCTCGCTTGCCGCCGTTGGCCTCGAGGTTCGCGCTGCCCTCACCCAGCACGTGGGGCAGGCAGACCATGGCGAAGACGCCCACCAGCAGCGGGAGGCCCAGGGCGACGCGAAGCCAGAGCGGGCTGGACCGGTGATCGATGAACCGCCCGACGCGGCGCACGTTGGCGACCAGGCGGACGCTGGACACGCGCAGGCTCATGGACTGCCTCTGGGGACGCCAAGGCCCTCGACACGGGCGCGTCAGGCACCACTGGGATAGGTGCCAGCGGACGCGCTCCAACCACCGGGACGCTGAACTGCGGCGAACTCTAGCACGGCCGATGATGCGATATTCACCTCTCCGATGGCGCGTCGATCACCGCGTTGGCCGATGACACCTTGGCCGTCTACGACGCACGGTCGCGGTCATACAGCCGGCGCGCCCAGAGGTAGCCCACGACGGAGATCCCGACGCACCAGCCGACGGCGACCAGGCCGCTGGTGCCGATGGCGGTCCCGAGCAGCAGGCCGCGGACGGTCTCGATCAGCGGCGTGAAGGGCTGGTGCTCGGCGAACCAGCTGAGGCCTGTGGGCATCGAGTCGGTCGGGACGAAGCCGCTGCTCAGGAACGGCAGGAACACCAGGAACATGGGCAGGTTGCTGGCCGTCTCGACGCTCCCGGCGGCCATGCCGAGGGCGACCGACAGCCAGGAGATCGCCAGCGCGGCGAGCACCAGCAGGCCGGTTGCCGCGACCCATTCGACGGGGCCCGAGGTCGACCGGAACCCGATCACCACGGCCACCACCATCACGATCGCGATGGCCAGCATCGTCTGGATG
>JBIOID010000205.1:0-3479 GCA_044449585.1 Candidatus Limnocylindrales bacterium | reverse complement strand
GCTCGAGCATGCGTGCGGCCACGGCCAGGAAGTTGAGATCGACGTCGCGCCTGGCCGGGAAGGCCACCGAGGCCGGCTCGGCATAGGCGCCCTTGACCAGGCGGACGCCGACGCCCGTGCCGGCCAGGGTCTCCAGGTCGGTCGCGGTCCGGCGCAGGTAGGCCTGGAGGCAGACGCCGACGGGCGCGCCCTCGGCGGCCAGGGACCGCACGGCCGCCAGCGTGCGCTCGACGTACGTGTGGTCCTCCATGTCCAGCCAGAGCATCCCGCCCGCCGCCTGCTGCGCGGCTGCCAGGCGGCGCAGGTGGCCGAGCATGGCCGTCTCGTCCAGGTCCAGGCCCAGCTGGGTCGGCTTGACCGAGATCTCGGCGTGCAGGCCGCGGGCCGTGACCCGGCGCAGCAACTCCTCGTAATGGGCAGCCACGGCCTCCGCTTCGGCCAGCGACGTGAGGTTCTCACCGAGATGCGTCAGCCAGACCCCGAGGCCGTCCCCCGCGAACCGCTCGGCGGCGTCGAGCGCGGCCGCCATCTCCTCGCCCGGCATGAACCGACGGGTGGCGCGGCGGACGAACGGCCAGCCCGGCACGTGGGCCCGCAGCCAGCCGTTGCGAGCCGCCCACAGGAGCAGCGAGCGCGAGGGCGTCACGCGCCGCCGGGAGGCGTCGCCGCGAGACGGCGCAGCACGGCCGGCAGGATGCCGCCCTGGCGGTAGTAATCGACCTCGATCGAGCCGTCCAGCCGCGTGATCACCGCGAACCTGCGTGCCCGGCCGCCCGGGTCGGTGACCTGGACGGTGACGCGCTGGTGGGGCGTGAGGCCGGCGGCCAGGCCCGTGATGTCGTAGCGCTCGTGTCCGTCGAGGCCGTGCGAGGCGGCGCTCTCGCCGGGCAGGAACTCCAGCGGCAGGACCCCCATGCCCACCAGGTTGGAGCGGTGGATGCGCTCGTAGCTCTGGGCCAGGACGGCCTTCACGCCCAGCAGCCGTGTGCCCTTGGCGGCCCAGTCGCGCGACGAACCGGATCCGTACTCCCGTCCCGCGACCACCAGCAGCGGCACCTCCTCCGCCTGGTAGCGCATGGCCGCGTCGTACAGGAACATGGCGTCGCCCGACGGCTGGTGCGTGGTGTAGGGGCCCTCGCGGCCATCCGCCAGGGCGTTGCGCAGGCGGATGTTGCCGAAGGTCCCGCGCATCATCACCTCGTGATGGCCGCGCCGGGCGCCGAAGCTGTTGAACTCGAGGGGCGGCACGCCGTGCGCCTGCAACCAGGTGCCGGCCGGGCTCCAGGGCGGGATCGATCCGGCCGGGCTGATGTGGTCGGTGGTCACCGAATCGCCCAGCACGGCCAGGACACGGGCCCCGACCAGGTCGGTCACGGGGCCCGGCGCGGCGGTCAGGCCGGCGAAGAAGGGCGGCGCGGCGATGTACGTCGATGTGGCGTCCCAGGCATAGCGGTCACCGGCCGGGACGGGCAGGGCGCGCCAGCGCTCGTCGCCCTCGAAGACGCTGGCGTAGATGCCCTGGAAGAGGGCAGGCGAGATGGCCTCGCCGATGACCGCCCGGATCTCCTCCGGCCGTGGCCACAGCTCGTGCAGGTAGACGGGCCGCCCGGCCTGGTCGGTGCCCAGTGGCTCGCGGGTCAGGTCGATGTCGACGCGCCCGGCCAGCGCGAAGGCGACCACCAGCGGCGGGCTGGCCAGGTAGCTGGCCCGGGCCAGCGGGTGGATGCGCCCCTCGAAGTTGCGGTTGCCGGACAGGACGGCCACCACGACCAGGTCGTTGGCCTCGACCGCCTCAGCCACCGCGTCGTCGAGGGGACCCGAGTTGCCGATGCACGTCGTGCAGCCATACCCCACCAGGCCGAAGCCGAGCGCTTCCAGCGGGCGCATCAGGCCGGCTCGCTCGAGGTATCCGGTCACCGCGCGCGACCCGGGCGCGAGGCTGGTCTTGACGGTCGGCGCGACGGTCAGGCCGCGGGCCACCGCGTTGCGCGCCAGCAACCCGGCCCCGACCATGACCGTCGGGTTGGAGGTGTTGGTGCAGCTCGTGATGGCCGCGATGACGACCGACCCGTGGCCCACCTGGAGGGTCTGGCCGGCGACCTCGACGGGCACCCGTCGATAGCGCCGTCGGTCATCGTCGGCCGGGCCGCGGGCAGGCGCCTGATGGCCGTCGGCCACGTCGGCGGCCGCGGCGGCCTGGTCGGCCGGCAGGTCGCGGGTGTCCGCCGCCCCGCCTTCGTCGCTGAAGCGCGCCTCGGCCACCTCGGTCCCGTCCGGAGTCTCGAGGCCGTCCGGGAAGGCCGCCCGGAACGACGTCTTGACGGCCGCCAGATCGACCCGGTCCTGCGGTCGGCGGGGCCCGGCCAGGGCCGGCTGCACGCCGCCCAGGTCGAGCTCCAGCGTCTCGTCGAAGTCCGGCCCCGGGCCGGGCTCGCGCCACAGCCCCTGGGCCTTGGTGTAGCGCTCGACCAGATCGAGCAGGTCCGCGCTGCGGCCGGTCAGGCGCAGGTAGGTGATGGTCTCGGCGTCGACCGGGAAGAGGGTCGCGGTGGCTCCGAACTCGGGGCTCATGTTGCTGATGGTGGCCCGGTCGGCCAGGGTCAGGCCGGCCAGGCCGTCGCCGGCGAACTCGACGAAGGCGCCCACGACGCCGTGGGCGCGCAGCCGCTCGGTGACCACGAGGACGAGGTCGGTGGCCGTGGCGCCCAGCGGCAGCTCGCCGCGGAGCCGGACCCCGATCACGCGCGGCATGGGCTGGTACAGCGGCTGGCCGAGCAGCACCGCCTCCGCCTCGATGCCGCCCACACCGTAGCCCAGGACGCCCAGGCCGTTGACCATCGTGGTGTGTGAATCGGTGCCCACCAGGGTGTCCGGGAAGGCGCGCACCGTGCCGTCGGCCGCGGTCCCGCGAGCGACCACCGTGGCCAGGTACTCGAGGTTGACCTGGTGCACGATGCCCGTGCCGGGCGGCACGACGCGCAGGTCACGGAACGCCGTCTGCGCCCAGCGCAGCAGCTGGTAGCGCTCGCTGTTGCGCTCGTATTCGCGCGCGACGTTGAAGGGGAACGCGTCGCCCGTCGCCCACCGGTCGACCTGCACCGAGTGGTCGATCACGAGGTCGGCGGGCACGAGCGGGTTGATGCGTGACGGATCGCCGCCCAGGTCGGCCATCGCGTCGCGCATCGCCGCCAGGTCGACCACGGCCGGCACGCCCGTGAAATCCTGGAGCAGGACGCGCGCCGGCAGGAAGGGCAGCTCCGCCTCGATGGCTGCGCCCGGCTGCCACGCCGCGAGCGTGGCGACCTCCGACGGCTGCACGAGTCCGCCGCCGGCGTGGCGCAGCAGGTTCTCGAGAAGGACCTTGACGGTCATGGGCAGCCGACCCAGGTCGCCCGCCCCACTCGCCTCCAGGCGGACATAGCCGACCGTGCCACTGGCCAGGGCCAGGCGTGCGGTCGCGTCGAACGGGTCGGCTGGTC
>JBIOID010000204.1:0-3555 GCA_044449585.1 Candidatus Limnocylindrales bacterium | reverse complement strand
GCACCACCGGCAAGGGCGCCGCCACGCGCTTCCTGCAGGGCAGCGTCTCCGAGCACGTGGCCACCCACAGCCTGGCCACCGTGGTCATCGTGCACTGATGACCACCCTCACCCCGGCGCGTCCCACGGACGTCGCCCCACCCGACCAGGCGGTCGACGATGGCGGTGGCCTGATGACCACGGTCGGCGACGTCATGACGCGCGACGTGATCTCGGTGCCCCCCGATGCACCACTCAAGGAGGTGGTCACGCTCCTGATCGGCCACCGCGTGGGCGGCCTGCCCGTCGTCCAGGACGGTCGGGTCATCGGCGTCATCTCGGAGACCGACCTGCTGGCCAAGGAGGCCGCGGCCACCGAGCAGCCGCCCAGTGGCTTCCTGTCCCTGCCCTCCCGGCGCCATCGCTTTGAGGCGCGCCGGGATGCCGAGACCGCCGCCGAGGCCATGACGTCCCCCGCCCTGACCATCGGACCGGAGGCCGCCGTCGCGGAAGCCGCCCGGTTGATGGTCGAGCGCCACATCAATCGGTTGCCCGTCGTGGAAGACGACCGCCTCGTGGGCATCGTCTCGCGCGCCGATCTGCTGCGGCCGTACCTGCGCACGGATGACGACCTGGCGGAGGCCATCCGTCAGGAGGTCCTGCTCCATGCCCTCTGGCTGGACCCGGCCACCTTCGAGGTCCACGTCCACGACGGTCTCGTACGCGTGATCGGAGCCGTCGAGCGGCGCTCCACGGCGGAGATCATGCGCGACCTGGTCAACCGGACGCCCGGCGTGGTGGGCGTGGCCATCGACGTAAGCTGGGAGCTGGACGACCGCGATATCAAGCCGGTCCCGGCCGATTACGTATCCCGCCTGAGCGTGCGCTGACGGTCCGAAGGACGCGTCAGCCAGCCCGCCTGGAGCACGACCCCGTCGCGCGTGCGCGCGCGCCTTAAGGAATCTTGATCCAGCGGCTACCCTTCTTGGACCGATCTCCGCGACCATATGCGGCGAGGAGGGCTCGTCCGTAGCGACCGGCTTCCGCTCGCCCCGACGCGACCCTGATCCAGTACGAGAGGGACGATGACCAGAACGCGCCTGACCGGCCTGCTGTTGTCCGCGGGAATCGTCGTGATGGCTCTCGGCTCGCCCGCCTTTGCGGCAGCCGCCAGCTTCAGCATCTCGACGCCGTATCCGGCCGTGACGGTGCAGCCCGGCAATACGGTGACCTTTGCCCTCGACCTGACCGTGCCGAGGCCCGAACGCGTCGACCTGGCCGTGGATGGCACACCGAGTGGCTGGACGGCCAACATCCAGGGCAACGGCAACTCGGTCGACGCCGTCTATGCCGGCGGCTCGACCGCGGCCGCGGTCACCCTCTCGGTCACCGTGCCGCAGACGGCCACGGGCGGGACCTCGACGCTGGGCGTCACGGCAAGCTCGGCGCAGGGCACGCTCCACCTGCCCATCCAGATCACCGTGAACGCCGCCTCCGGCGGCGCCATCCAGCTGACGAGCGACTTCCCCAAGCTATCGGGCACGGCCAGCAGCACGTTCAGCTACAGCCTCACCCTGACCAACGGCGGCTCGCAGAAGCAGACGTTCACGCTGCAGGGCCAGGGGCCCGACGGCTGGACCGTGACCGTCCACCCCGCGAGCAACGCCCAGGCCCTCACCGACACGATCGATGGCGGCGGCAACGACACGCTCAGCGTCACGGCCACGCCACCCGCCACCGTGGCCGCCGGGGCGTACCCCATCCAGGTGACCGCCGCCGCGGGCACTGAGACGGCGACCTCCGCCCTCGAGGCGGACGTCACGGGCAGCCCCTCCGTCTCGATCGGCACGCCCGACCAGGTGCTCAACGCGCAGGTCACGTCCGGCTCGACCGGCACCGTCGCGCTCATCGTCACCAACACCGGGTCGACGACCCTGCAGAACGTCGCGGTCACTTCGACGCCGCCGACGGGCTGGACCACGACGTTCGCGCCGACGGCGATCGCCTCGCTGCAGTCGGGCCAGACGGCGACGGTCACGGCCACCATCCAGCCGGCCAGTGATGCGCTGACGGGCGACTACGCCATCACGTTCACCGTGACCGCGGGTTCGGCCACCGCCAACGTCGACATCCGCACGACCGTCCAGACCTCGCCGCTGTACGGCTTCATCGGCCTGGCCCTGATCGCCGTCGTGCTGATCGGCCTGGGCTGGGTCTTCCGGCGCTACGGCCGGCGCTGAGATGCGCCAGAAGGGGCGACGCGAGCGCGGCGCGCGTGCGGAGGAGTCGTCCGCGGCCAGCGGAGCGATCATCAAGACGCGCCAGCTGACCAAGCACTACGGCACGCTGGTGGCGGTCGACCACCTCGACCTGGTGATCCAGCCCGGCGAGGTCTTCGGCCTGCTGGGGCCCAACGGGGCCGGCAAGACGACCACCATCCTGATGCTGCTGGGCCTCTCCGAGCCGACGGGTGGCAAGGCCCAGGTGGCCGGCTTCGATCCGACGCGCGATCCCCTGGAGGTCAAGCGGCGGGTCGGCTATCTGCCCGACGAGGTCGGCTTCTACGGCGAGCTGACCGCGCGCCAGAACCTGCGCTACACGGCCGCCCTGAACGGG
Source organism: Candidatus Limnocylindrales bacterium (assembly GCA_044449585.1). Taxonomy (GTDB): domain Bacteria; phylum Chloroflexota; class Limnocylindria; order Limnocylindrales; family CSP1-4; genus DASPUH01. The sequence goes on along the minus strand of JBIOID010000204.1, from coordinate 961 downwards.
TTGGAGCGGCGTGCCGGCGACGCGCGCATCGGGGAGCTGCTCGAGCAGGTCGGCCTGGCCGACTCGGCCGACCGGCCCGTCGAGCAGTATTCGCGCGGCATGCGCCAGCGCCTGGGCCTGGCCGACGCGCTGGTCAAGGACCCCTCGGTGGCCATCCTGGACGAGCCGACCGCCTCCATCGACCCGACCGGCGTGGCGGAGGTGCTGGACCTCATCCGCGCGCTGGCCCGGGACCGCGGCGTGACCGTCCTGCTCTCGAGCCACCTGCTGCACCAGGTCCACCAGGTGTGCGACCGGGTGGCCATCTTCCGGTCCGGCCGCATCCTGGCCCAGGGGCCCATGGCCAAGCTGGCCGACGACCTGGCTGGCGACAGCCAGGAGCTCGAGGTCGGCGTCGACGGGCCGGCCGACGAGGTCCGGGCCGCCCTGGCCGCCATCCCGGGCGTGAAGACGGTCGTGCGTGGCGAAGGTGATCCGCGCCTGTGGCACGTGACCGGCGCGCGCAGCGTGCGCGGGCGGCTGGCGACCGACCTGGCCGCCCGCCACATGGCCGTCTGGCAGCTGCGCCGCGTGGGTGACGAGCTCGACGAGATCTACATGCGCTACTTCGCCCGTGCTGAGGAGACCGATGGCCGCGCTGCCTGAGGCCATGGCGATCAGCCGCCCGGACCCGCCGCGCCCGCCGCGGGCCGGCTGGCGCATCGTCGCGGCCAAGGAGTTCGCCGACGGCATCCTGAGCATCCGGCTGTTCATCCTGATCGCCGTGCTCGGCCTGGCCGCCGTGGCCGCCATCTATTCCACGGCCACCTTCGTGAGCGCCAACGCCCAGGCGGCCTCCGGCGCCACCGGCCTCTTCGTGCTGCTCTTCAGCCAGCAGGCCGCCTCGTCGCAGGCCACCGCGCAGATCCCCTCCTTCGCGGGCCTGGTCGCCCTGCTCGGCCCCCTGCTCGGCATCGCCTTC
>JBIOID010000203.1:0-3577 GCA_044449585.1 Candidatus Limnocylindrales bacterium | reverse complement strand
GTACACCGGTGCGCAGGCCGTGCGCCAGGCGCTCGGCCTCGACGGATCCGCGCCGATCAACCTGATCACCCTCCAGACCGGGCCGCTCGAGGCGGCCCTGCGCGCGCTGCCCGCGGTCGACCCCGCGCGGGCCGATGCGGCCTCGGTCGTGGTGGCGCTGCCCGACCGACTGCTGGTCACCATCCAGGAGCGGCAGCCCATCGTGATCTGGCAAGTCGATGGGCACCGCTTCCTGGTGGACGTCTCGGGCACCCTGTTCGCCGACCTCGCGCCCGATGCGGCGGACCCGGGCCTGCCCATCGTCCTCGATTCGCGCGCTGACTCCGCGACCCTGGCCATCGGGGCGAGCCTGGACCCGAGCGACCTCGCGGCGGTGCGCCAGCTGGCGGCCGTGACGCCCGCGTTCCTGGGCAGCGGCGCAGCCAGCCTGGCCCTCGCGGTGACCGACGACGAAGGCTTCACGGTCGACGCCCAGCCGGGCCTCTGGCATGCCGTCTTCGGCGTGTACACGGCGACCCTGCGCCCGCCGACCATCGTGCCCGCCCAGGTCCAGTGCCTGGCCAGCCTGCTGGCTGGCCACGAGGCGAGCCTGGCCATCATCCGGCTGGCGCCGTCGCCGAACCGCTGCGGCACCTACACCGAGCGGTCGGCCCACCCGACCCCGAGCCCCGGTCCGCGGCCGTCCGCCTCGGCCGTGCCATGAGCGGCAGGGTGCGATCGTCGGCCGGGCCGCCGCCCGTGGTAGCCTTCTGCGGCTGGCAGACGGAGGAGGTGGCGCGGCTGTGTGGATCCCCCTGGCGGGACTGCTCCTGGGCGTCCTGCTGGGTCTCATCCTCCAGGTCAGCGTCAGTTACGAAGTCGCCCGCTACACGGCCGTGGCCATCCTGGCCGCGCTCGACTCGGTCCTGGGGGCGATCACGGCCGAGCTCGACGGCACGTTCAGTGACCGCATCTTCCTGTCGGGCTTCATCGTCAACGCCCTGGTCGCCGTCCTGCTCACGTTCCTGGGTGACCAGCTCGGGTTGGACCTCTACCTGGTCGCGCTCATCGCCTTCGGGCTGCGCATCTTCAACAACGTGGCGCGCATCCGGCGCCACTTCCTGTAGACCGCGCGCGACGCGCTAGCGAGGGACAGCCAAGACGGTGGAGAGAGAAGCGGTACTGGTCGCCATCGATGTTGGCACGAGCAAGGTCGTGGTGCTCATCGGCGAGCGCACGTCCGACGGCGGCCTGAACATCCTGGGCAAGGGCGCGCCCGCCTCCTCGGGCCTCAAGAAGGGCGTCGTCATCAACATCGAGCAGACGGTCGGCTCGATCACGGCGGCCATCGAGCAGGCGGAGCGCACATCGGGCTACAAGCTCGAGGAGGCCTGGGTCAGCGTCGGCGGGCGCGAGGTCTACTCGGAGAACACGCACGGCGCGGTCGCCGTGAGCGGACCACGCAAGGAGGTCACGCACGACGACATCGTGCGTGCCATGGAGGTCGCGCGCGCGGTCAACATCCCCTCCAACCGCGAGATCCTGCACGTCCTGCCGCGCACCTTCATCGTCGACGGCCAGGAAGGCGTCCATGATCCGGTGGGCATGAGCGCGGTGCGCCTGGAGATCGAGACCCACATCGTCCACGCGCCCGCCACGGCCGTCCAGAACCTGACCAAGTGCGTGCACCAGGCGGGCGTGCGCATCCACGACTTCGTGGCCGCGCCCCTCGCCTCGGCGGAGGCCGTGCTCTCCGACACGGAGAAGGACCTCGGTGTGGCGGTCGCCGACATCGGGGCCGGCACGACCGGCCTGGCCCTCTTCCTGGAAGGTTCGCCCTTCCACACCGCCATCCTGCCCCTGGGCGGCAACAACGTCACCAACGATGTGGCCATCGGCCTCAAGACGAGCCTCGAGACGGCGGAGGATCTCAAGATCCGCCACGGCACCTGCAACCTGGCGTCGGTCGCGCCCGAGGAGCTGGTGACCGTCGAGACGTTCGGTGATGGCGAGGCGCGCACGGTCCAGCGTGCGGAGATCGCCAGCATCATCGACGCGCGCATGCGCGAGGTCTTCGAGCAGATCGGCGACCAGATCGCCCGCGCGGGGCGCGGTGGCATGCTGCCGGCGGGCCTCGTCCTGACCGGTGGCGCCTCGCAGCTGGCGGGCGTCGCCGAGCTGGGCCGCGAGGTCCTCCAGATGCCCGTGCGTGTCGCCTCGCCGGCCGGGGTCGGCGGCCTCACCGACCACCTTCTGACGCCGGCCTTCAGCACCTCCATCGGCCTGCTGCGCTGGGCGTCCCGGGCCATCGACGAGGATCCGGCACGGCGCTACGGCCCCGCCCCGGCCTACGGCGGCCTGGCCCGCCTGCGGGAGTGGTTGCGCGGCCTCTTCCCGTAGGGCGGCGCGGGTCCGCCCCGCAGCCCGCCAGGCGCCGGGTTCGGCCGCACAGATCCGCGAGCCCCGGGTCCCACCTGGCCCGGATCCGCCAGCCCCGCGTCCCGCGAGGCGCCCCAGCCCCACGGGGTGCCCGCTTCGTAAGGCCGGCGTCGCCCAGTCAGTGGCGGACTCCGCACCGCCGGGGCAGCGCGCAACTCGCCATGACCGCGCGTTGGTCAGTCTCGTGCCGCCTGAGCAATGACACCGTGGCCGCCCGGAGCGGCTGCACAGTCCGCTGTGCGCTGGGCAGCGACAGCGGGGCGAGCGGCTACGGTCCGAGGGGCTACGGTCCGGACGCCGCGGGCGCGACGCCGATCGTGGTGAGGATGCTTTCCACGAGCGGATCGAACGACTGGAAGGTCTGGTCGTCGGGGGCCTCGATGAGGATGCGCAGGAGTCGGCCACCCAGGTCGCCATAGGCGATGCGGTAGCGCGACCCCGCAGGCCAGAACTCGCCCTGGTCCGTGCCTAATCCTCCTCCGGCCGGGACCGGGGGACTGATCCTGATGGCCGGTGGGTCCGTGCTCGCGCATGCGGACTTGACCACGACGCTCAGGTCGGCCTGCTGGGCGGCGAGGGCGCCGAAGTAGCGCGCGATCGAGGGCGTCACAGAAAGGGCAGCGGTCTGCTGCAGCCACACCGTGTAGTCCGATGGGTTCGCGCTCAGGGGCCGTGTACTCGTGGCACATGCGTCGTTCGGTACTCGTGTCGGCCAGGCGAATCCCACGAAGTCGTTCGGGTCGTCGCTCCGGATCAGTCCGACGGACGTGCCCGACCGATTGACCAGCGACCAGCCCGTGCCCAGGGTCATGGTGAGGTGGGGCAGCCCGTAGTCAGCTTCCGCGTACTGACCCGCGGCCAGCTCCGCGTCGCCCCCGGCATCCTTGCCGATCACGCCATCCTGGGCACCCGCGAACCCGAACAGGTAGGTCGATGCGGCCGGCGAGGCAAGAGGCCCACTCGCAGCGGGCGAGCCGGCGGTCGGGCCGCTGGCTGCCGCGCTCGGTGAGCCCAAGCCGACCAGCCCGAGCGAGCCGGTGCCGCTCGGCCGGGGGCTGGGGCTGGGGCCGAAGGCGCCGCCCAGGGTGCCCGCCGCGAGCAGGACGGCCAGGGCCACGACGACGGCCCCGCCGCCGGCGGCCACGACCACCCGGCGTGG
>JBIOID010000202.1:0-3595 GCA_044449585.1 Candidatus Limnocylindrales bacterium | reverse complement strand
TCCTCACCGAGCCGCGCAACGCGGTGGCCCGCCAGTTCACCAAGTTCCTGTCACTCGACAAGGTCGAGCTGGTCTTCACGCGCGGTGCGCTCGACGCCTCCGCCGAGCTGGCCCTGGGCCGACGCACCGGCGCCCGCGCGCTGCGCTCGATCATCGAGGAAGCACTGCTCGACGTGATGTATGAGATCCCGGAGCGGACCGACGTGCGCAAATGCATCATCACCGAGGAGACCATCCGCCATGGTCGCGCGCCGCTGCTGCTGACCAAGGCCGATGTCGACCAAGGGGTGGACGAGACCAACCATCCCGCGCTCTTCGCCGACGACGCCAGCGCCAGCGCCTGACGCGGGCGCGCTCCCCGCGCTCGACTACCAGCTCATCGACTTCGGCGCGGGGCGCCGTCTGGAGCGTTTCGGCGCTCGCGTGGTGGACCGACCGACGCCCGCCGCCGCGGGTGCCACCGTGCGCGACCCGGCGGCCTGGCCACGGGCAGACCTGCGCTGGGAGCGGGGGTCGGGCGGCCCGGCGGGCGCGGCGGCCGATGGTCGCTGGGTCGTCGGTGCGGCCGGCGATGCGCCGTGGGCGGTCGACGCCGGTCCGTTCCGCCTGGAGCTGCGACCGACCACGTCGGGTCAGGTGGGCTGCTACCCCGAGCAGGTGGTCCTGTGGCGGGCCCTGGCCGACCTGGCGGTGGACGGGGGCTCGCGGGTGCTCAACCTCTTCGCCCACACCGGCGGCGCGAGCCTCGCCGCGGCCGGGACCGGTGCCGCGGTGACCCACGTGGACGCGGCCAGGACGGCCGTCGCCTGGGCGCGCCGGAATGCTGCCCTGTCCTCGCTGAGCGATGCGCCGGTGCGCTGGATCGTCGACGACGCGGCGGTCTTCGCGGCCCGCGAGCTGCGGCGTGGGCGGCACTACGACGCGGTGGTCATCGACCCTCCGGCGTACGGCCACGGGCCGGCCGGGCGCCGCTGGGAGCTGGCGGTGGACCTGCCGGGCCTGCTGGAGACATGCGTCGCGCTGGGCGGCCCGAGCGGCCCGCAGGCACTGATCCTCTCGACCCACGCGCCCGACGTCGGCCCGGCGGAGGCATCGGCCTGGGTGCGCTCGGCATGGCCCGGGCTCGCGCCGCGGCGGCTGGGCGCCTGGCCCCTGGGCCTGGAGGCGCTGGACGGGCGGGTGCTGCCGGCCGGCGCGTGGGTGCTCGTCGGGCCATGACCCAGGTGGCCATCACCTCGCCCCGCAACCCGCGCGTGGCGGCTGCCCACGCGCTGCGCGACCGGCAAGCCCGCGATGCGGCCGGCCTGACCCTGGTCGACGGCGCACGCGAGACGCTGCGGGCGCTCGAGGCGGGCGTCACTGTCGTGACCGTCTTCGCCTGCCCGACGCGCCTCCACAGCGACGACGCCCGGCGCCTGTTGGCCGCCCTTGCCGAGCCCGGCCACGGCGAGCGCGTCGACATCGGTCCGGCGGCCCTCGACCGGCTGGCCTACGGCGACCGCCGTGACGGGATCGTGGCCGTGGTGCGGCCGCCGCGCCGGACGCTGGCCGATCTGGTCCTGCCGGCGGCGCCCCTGGTGGTCGTGCTCGAGGGCGTCGAGAAGCCCGGCAACGTGGGCGCCATCCTGCGCACGGCGGACGCCGCCGGCGTCGACGCGCTGATCGTGGCCGATCCCGCCACCGATCTGTACAACCCGAACACCATCCGCGCCAGCCTGGGCACGATCTTCACGGTCCCGGTCGTCACGGCCGCCGCCAGAGAGGTCCTCGCCTGGATCCAGGCCCGGCGCCTGACGGCCGTCGTTGCCCGGGTCGATGCCGAGCAGGCCTACACGGACGTGGATTACCGACCCGGCGTGGCCCTCGTGCTGGGCAGCGAAGCGAGCGGCTTGACGGAGGCCTGGCGGGGGCCACGGGTCACGGCGGTGCGCCTGCCCATGCGCGGCTCGGCCGACAGCCTGTCGGTCTCCGCCGCCGCCGCCGTGCTGTTCTACGAAGCGCGCCGCCAGCGCGACCAGATGCCCGTGCTACACTCGCGCCCTTCGCGGCGCTGACCGAGAGGAGTAGCGCTCCAGACGGCCGTCCAGAGACCGTGGGCCATCGGCTGCAAGCCCGCGGCGGCAGGGGAGCGTGAACGTCGCTCGTGAGCCGTGCGGCTGGCGCCCGATAGCGCGCCACGAGGGCCTTCGACGTCCGACCCCGGTCGGGCGGGCCGGGATGACCGGTTTGCGTCACGGGCCGCACCAGCAGTGGTACCACGACCCCGTTCGTCCGCTGGACGAGCGGGGCGTCCTGTTGTCCGGGCGCCAGCGGGAAGGAGGCGATGGCGGTGACCGACATGCCCAAGACGTACGATCCATCGACCGTCGAGGCGGATCTGTATCGTCGCTGGCTGGCGGCCGATGTCTTCGCGCCCGACGGGGCGGGCAGTCGCGCCGACCCGTCGCGGCCGCCCTTCGTGATCATCCAGCCGCCGCCCAATGTGACCGGCGCGCTGCACCTTGGCCACGCCCAGCGGACGGCCGTCGAGGATGCGCTCGCCCGCCACGCCCGGATGCAGGGCCGGCCGACCCTGTGGTTGCCCGGCAAGGACCACGCGTCGATCGCCGCCCAGGTGGTGCTCGACGGCATCCTCGCGCGCGAGGGCGAGAGCCGTGCCTCGCTGGGTCGCGAACGCTACCTGCAACGCATGCGCGCGTTCGTCGAGACGACTCGCCACGTGATCACTGCCCAGCTCGAGCGGGTCGGCGCATCGCTCGATTGGAGCCGCGAGCGCTTCACCATGGACGAGGGGTCGGCGCTCGCCGTCCGGACGGCCTTCAAGCGGCTGTTTGACGACGGGCTGGCGTACCGTACCGAGGCGCTCGTCAACTGGTGCCCCGGCTGTCGCACCAGCGTGTCCGACCTGGAGGTCATCGCGACGCCGGAGACGGGCACCCTGTGGACGATCCGGTACCACCTCCTTGATGCGGACGGGCGGCCCGACCCCACGGTGTGGGTGGCCGTGGCCACGACGCGTCCGGAGACGCTCCTCGGCGACACGGCGGTGGCGGTGCACCCGGAGGACCCCCGCTACGAAACGCTGCTCGGGCGCCGCGTGCGCATCCCGTTCGCCGAGCGCGACGTGCCGCTCATCGCGGACGACGCGGTGGATCTCGCCTTCGGGACGGGCGCCGTGAAGGTCACGCCCGCGCATGACGCGACGGACCACGAGATCGGGATACGGCACGGCCTGCCCGCGATCACGGTCCTCGATGATGCCGCCCGCATCAGCTTCCCCGGGCCGTACGAAGGCCTCGACCGCTTCGACGCCCGGCGGCGCATCGTGGCCGACCTGGACGCCCGCGGCGACCTCGCCGCCACGGCGGCCCACGAGATGGTGGTCGGGCGGTGCCAGCGCAGCGATGACGTCATCGAGCCGCGGCTCAAGACCCAGTGGTTCCTGCGCATGGCGCCGCTTGCGGCGAAGGCCCTGGCGGCGGTCCGCGACGAGCGCACGCGCATCGTGCCGGCGCGCTTCGAGAAGGTCTACTTCGACTGGCTGGAGAACATCCACGACTGGAACCTGAGTCGCCAGCTGTGGTGGGGCCACCGC
>JBIOID010000201.1:0-3608 GCA_044449585.1 Candidatus Limnocylindrales bacterium | reverse complement strand
CTGACCGACTTCGGCCTCGCGGTGTTCGCCATGGCGTTCCTGTACGACCTGATGAAGCGCTGACGGAGGGCGCGCTCGACCCCGGAGAGGAGGATCCGGGGGAGCGCTTCGTGCGCCGCGCGGTCGTCCCAGTCACGATCGCGTGGGCAACGGATCGCAGCGTAGGTGGGTCGATCGCGGGCCGGCCATGCACCGATGGTCCCGGGGTGGGACCGCTCAAGGTACGGTCCGGGCGGCTGCTACCGATGCCGTGCCAGGCGAAGCGGCGGCGCGGCCGTTAGTCGGCGCCCGCCCTGCTCCCCCCCGTTGTCGCGCAGCGTCCAGGACGCTGGGAGCTGCCCGTCCGGGCGGGGCGCGTTGTCGGTCCCTGCTCGTCGCGATCGCCTGGGACGCGGAGCGACAACCATCGGCCTGATCGAGGCGCGTCGTAGCGTCCGAGCCGCTCAGCAACGACGGCCGGCCGGTACGCGCGCGCACCTTCCGCCGCTCCTGACCGCCTAAGCAGGGTGGCCGATGCCCCATAGCGCCAGCTGGCGTTCGATGGCGTCGTACGCCTCGGGGTTGTCGAAGTAGTTGGAATGGTTGTCCGGGAACGAGCTGGTCGGATCGACGATCAGGCGGTCGACCAGACGCGGGTCCGCCCCGAAGACATCGCGCATCGGGAAGGACATGTAATCGTCGGGGTCCCAGACGTTGAGCCACGGGCGGAACGGCGTGGGCGGCGGAACGGCACGCGGGAGGCTCGTGAGGCCGCCGGTCTGGTAGATGAGCGGCGCCTGCGACCCGAGGGTGACGAGCGCGTCCACGTACGGCTGCGGGGCGGCCGTGAGAGCGTCCACCAGCAGCAGCCCGCCCAGGCTCAGGCCGACCGCAAGGCGCGGCCGATCGTCGCGCGCCGGCTGGCTCGCCATCCACGCCAGCAGGTCGGCCCGCATCGCCTCTCCGTGGTGGAGGTAGTAGACGGCATCGGCGATGGTCCGCCAGAGCATCGGGATGGCCCCGTGATAGAAGCGCCGCAGCAGCGGTCGGGCCAAGCTGCTGACTGGGTCCCCGAGGTCCGGTTCGTAGATGCCACCGGGACCGGGATGCACGTCCGACGGCGGTGCGCCCACGAAACGGTCGCGCAGGTATCGATCGAGGTCGGTCGTCGGCACGATGGCGGGTCGGGCCCGGTCCCACCATGGGATGCGCACCGGCGCGACCCCGATGGCCGTTTCGATCTGCTGCGCCTGGACGGTCCGCGCGTCGGGCGTGCCGGCGCCATGGGCGAACCAGACCTCGCAGCTGGCCAGCCGCGGCCATCGACCGGCCACTACGGGGCCCCGACGCACGTCGTCAGGGCGAAGGTCCGGTGGCCCGTCGTGATGTGCAATTCGTAGCGCCCGGCCGGCCATGGCGCCCGATCGAGCCGCTCCAGGTAGGCGGCGCCGCGCACGCCCGGCAGGACCACCTGACGGATCGATCCGTTGATCGAGAGCGTGCTCTGTCCGTCGGACCACCACGCGGTCAGACGCCAGCCGGCGCCGATGTCGCCAGAGGCGGTGACCGCCAGGACCGACGGGCGATCGTCGAGCATCGGAAGACCGGCGCAGCTGCCGCTGGGCAGGGCCGTCGAGAGCGCGTCCGGCGCGCGCGTTGCGGGGCCAGGGACGAGCGGGACCCAGTCGCTCCAGATGCCATCCCGGATGAGCCGCGGCCCGGAACCGCCGTCGCCCACGCCCCAGGTGCCGGCATGGATGGCCAGGAGCTGGGTGGCCATGGCCGTGGACACCGGGTCGGTCGAATCGGACCGAAGCGCGGCCAGGGCCGGCCAGTCGGGATCGCCTGCGACCGCCAACGACGGCCGGGCGGTGGCCACGCTCGCGCTGGGGGCAGGGTCGGCCAGCGCGACCGCCGACCGCGGCGCGTCACCCCACGGCTTCAGCAGCACGACGACGACGATGGCCGCCAGGATGGTTGCGACGACCACCAGCCGTCGCGATGCAGCACCCCCGACAGGCGCCATCTCGAGTTGCGGAGCCATGCTCCTCGAGCCCCCGACCGGTCGCGACCGACCGATCAGACCGTCAGGCGGGTCAGACCACCGGCTTCGGCTTGGGCTTCTTGGGTTTCGGTTGCTTCTTGGGGTTCTTGTCGCCCACGTTCCGATCTCCTGCGGGATCCGACCGCGTCATCCTACGTGATGCTCACGGGATGGGCGAGGTCTCCTGTTGGCCAGGCGTCCCATCCGGGTGAAGCCACACCGTTACGGTCTCCCCGTGTCCCGCCTGGGGGTCGGCTTGGGGCAGGCGCACGGTGAGGTCCATGCGCCACAGTGCCAGGGGCGTGGCGGTGATCTCGGTCGAGCACGTCGCGACCTGTGGTGCGGCCAGTTCGGGCCCGTTCGGCAGCGATGTGACCAGCACCTGGCGTGAACCGCTTGTCGGGAAGCAGGACCACGACGCATCGTCGCGGGTGATGGTGGCCAGCGCCCGTAGCGCAGCCGTGCTCGCCGCGCCAGGACCAGTCGGCAGCGGCGTCACGGGTGGGTCGTACCGCACACTGGCGATGACAGACGCCATCTGGGCCTGGAGCGCGCCCAGGTCGGGGCCGCGCATCTGGGCCTCGATCGCGTAGTAGTTGTCGATCGAGCCCGGCATCGCGATGCTCCAGGTGACGGTCCGATCGACGCCCGGCACGGCCGCATCCGACCCGGCCGTCTCGACGTAGCCCGGCAGGCCGCCGATGGTCAGGGCCGTCGCATCGTCCGGCCGGTGGGTGATGTCGAACGACGGGAACGACGCGGCGGTCACCTGGACGACCAGGCTGTCGGGCGTGAGCGTGAAGCGATCCTCGCAGTCCACACGTGTCGAATCGGAAGCGACGGTCGTGGCGCACGGTTCGGGCACGGAGACGGTCGCCAGGTAGGCGATCACGTCGCTGAACGAGGACTGCACGGTGTAGGTGAAGGTCTGCCAGCCGGCCGGGTACTCAAAGGCCAGGCCTCGCTGATCGAACGTCGCGAGACCGGTCGCCGTCGGGCCGACGGTCGCTGCGGACGCACAGGCGCCAGCGAGGGCGAGGACCGAGAGCAGCGCAAGCCAGACTCGGGACCGGCTCATCTCGCCATCATGACGCCGGCGGTGAGTGGTGGGTTCCGTCGTTACCACGCCCGGTCGTCGGGCCCGAAAAGGTGCCTCAGCGGCCAGGCGGTCCGCCCGTGTCGTTCGTCGACCCGTCGGCGACCGCCCGCTCGATGGCCTCGACCAGTCGCTCGCCGGTCGGCGTGCCGACCAGCGGCACGACCCGATGCGGACCTTCGGTCTCCACCCAATCGAGCTCGATGCCCGTCGCGGTCAGGACGACCGGCTTGTCCGGGTACAGCTCGCGGAGGCCCTCCACGAGCGTCCGTCCACCATCGCGCTCACCGGTCGACCAGACGTCGTAGACCAAAACGTCCGCGCGTTCGGCGGCGGCGCAGGCCTCGCCGCGCATGACCGGGCAGCTCGTGTATTCCGGGCCCCAACATTGCTCGACCTCGATCCCCCGACGGCGCAGGCTGTCAGTCTCCTGGTCGGCCATATCGATGTCATGGTGCACGACGAGGGCGCGCATGGCGATCCTCCGCT
>JBIOID010000200.1:0-3673 GCA_044449585.1 Candidatus Limnocylindrales bacterium | reverse complement strand
CGTCAGCGTCGCGGCCTTGCGTGCGCCGGCGGCCGTGTCACCGGCGTAGCCGGGCTCCGTCTCGCGCACTTGCAGGTCCTCCGTGATGGGCAACTCGACGCCGATGGTCTCGCCCTCGTGGGTGGTCCGGTCGACCATCATGCCGTCCTGGAGGTACAGCACGCCGTCGCCGAGCTGCTCGGCCGTCATCGCGAACTGGTCGTACGACTCGGTGTCCATGAAGTGGAAGTCGTCGCCGTCGCGATACAGGAACTGCACCTGGCGCCGTTCGAGGCGAGCCCGGGGCCACTTGTCTCCGGCCTGGAAGCAGCGCTCGACGATGCCGCCCTTCTTGACGTTCCTGAGCTTGATGCGCACCTGGGCCGAGCCGCGGCCCATCTTGATGTGGTGGTAGTCGAGGATCTGCCAGAGGTCGTTGTCGAGCTCGATGACGACCCCCTTGCGCAGCTCGCCGGTGGAGATCATGGGGGTGGCACTCCTTCAAGGCGGGCACGCGCTTCCGCCCACGGGTCGGTCGGGTGATCGATTCTACCCGAGCCGACGGCCCGGTCCTACTCCCCGACGACCGTCACCTCGCGGGGGAACAGGGTCAGGCGCTCCAGGCGGCCGGCGGTCGAGTCGAAGAGGACGAGGTCCTCGATGCGCACACCGGTCTGGCCGGGCAGGTAAACACCCGGCTCGATCGAGAAGACGGTCGGCGAGGGCAGGATGGCGTCGGCGGCGGCCTGGCGCCCGAGCGAGGGCACCTCGTGCGTGGCCAGGCCGATGCCGTGCCCCAGGCCGTGCCCGAAATGGTCGCCGTGGCCGGCCGCGGCGATGACCGCCCGCGCCGCCGCGTCCACGTCGCGCCCGACCGGCCGCACGCCGCGGGCGACAGCGTCGGCGAGCAGGGAGAAGGCAGCCTGCTGGGCCGCCGCCACCAGCTCGTAGAGGGCCAGGTCGGCCGTGCTCGGCCCGCCGACGAACAGCGTGCGGGTCATGTCACTGCGGTAGCCCGCCACCTGGGCACCGAAGTCGAAGAGGAGCACCTGGCCGGCCCTGACCGGTCGGTCGCCCGGGGACCCGTGGGGCAGGGCGGCCTGGGCGCCGGCCAGCACGGCCACGTCGAAGGCGAGCGCGTCGGCGCCGCCCGTCCGCATCGCCCATTCCAGGTCGAGCGCCAGCTGCGCCTCCGTGACGCCCGGCCGGATGGCCGGCCCGAGCCGGCCCAGGGCGACATCGGCGACAGCGCACGCGGCGGCGATGCGCTCCACCTCCGCCGGCTCCTTGGTCGCCCGCTGTGCCTCCACCCAACCCTCGACCGGCACCAGCTCCACGTCCGGCGCCGCGGCCGCCAGGCGGTCCCACGCGAGGCGCGACACGTAGGCGCCCTCGACGGCCAGCCGCTTCCGGCCGCCCACGAGCTTCGCCCACCGGCCGGCCAGGTCGTAGTAGACCGGTTCGATGCGCGCGTCAGCGCATTCCAGCCCGGCCTGCTCGGTGTAACGCGAGTCGGCGAACACCACGACCTCGTGGGGAAAGACCAGGAACTGACCGGAGTTGCCGGCCACACGGTCCTCACCGTCGCCCAGTTCGAAGCCCGTCAGGTAGCGGCTGTTCTCCGACCGCACCCCGAAGTAACCCGCGAAACCCTCGGCCGCGAGGCGGTCGCGCAGGAGCGCCAGACGGGCCGGTCGGGCGTCCCGATCCGCGTCCGCCCAGCGTTGCCGATCGGCCGCGCTGGGGGGCACCGCGCGGGCGGGTGCGTCGATCATCACTTGATGTAGCCGTACTGCTTGAGCAGTTGCTGGAACTGCGCGTTGGTCTTGGCGAAGGCATGCGTGTGAGTGCCGTCGTTCTTGGCCACGAAGAAGAAGTAGCCGGCCGACGTGTCCGGCGCGATGGCGGCCTGGATGTCGGTCAGCGTCGGCGAGCAGATCGGCCCCACGGGCAGGCCGGGGTGGTCGTACGTCTGGTAGCTGATGAGGGCTGGCGGCGGGTTGACGTCAGCGATGGTCACCGGATCCCAGAACGAATACCTGGACCACTGGTCCAGGGGCAGCTGGGCCAGCTGCATCGTGTCATTGGCGTAGAAGACCGTCGGGTCGGCGTTGAGGATGCCGGTCGACCACTTCTTGGGGTCGAGGCGGTTGGTGTAGACGCCGGCGATGAGGGGCGCCTCGGTGGGCACCGCGACCTCCTTGTCGACGATGCTGGCCAGCGTCAGGACGGTGTAGAAGTCGAGCCCCTTGGCGGTCGCCTGGTCGATGACGGTCTGACCGACCTGCGTGCTCCAGCTGGTCAGGAGCAGGCGGACGATGCCGTCCGCGGTCGCATCCGGCTTGACGCTGAACGTGCCCCAGCCCAGGTAGCCCTCCAGCGAACGCCCGGTGGGCAGCGTGGAGTGGAAGGGGGAGTCGGCCCGCAACGCGGCGGTCGGGTGGCTGGCCAGGTCGTAGAAGTCCTTGGCCACGTCCTTCTGGAGCGGGAGCGTCTCCAGGTAGGCCGTGATCTGCTCGATGCGCAACCCGCTGCGCAGCGCCATCGTGATGTACGGGTTGACCACGATCGGGTCCTGCAGCGCGGCGAGTACCTGGGTCGGCGTCATCTGCTGGTTCAGATAGTAGGTGCCGGCCTGGATCGCATCGGCCTGGCCGGTGGTCACGGCCACGTACTCGAACGCCAGCGGATCCGCCACCAGCTGCTGGCTCGCCAGTTGGGCCGCGATGTCGGCCGAGCCGGCGCCCGGCGCGATGACGAACTGGACCGGCGAACCGTTCGGGCCGGCCGGGTCGGTCAGCGCGCTGCCCAGCTGCTCGCGCACGAGGTCGGCCACGAAGGGCAGGCGCATCGTCTGCGGGTTGGCCTGGGCCACGTTCACGGCGAGGTCACGCACCAGCGGGCGGCCGACCGTCAGCAGGGCGGCCAGCACGACGACGGCCAGCCCGACGATCACGAGCAGGCCCCGGACGCGGTGATGGCCGCCGCGCTCGAGCCGTCCGTACGCGCCGCCACGGGTCCCCGAGCGCCCCAGGTCGAGCCGCCCGACCGTGCCCGACACGAACGGCTGGGATGGTGCGCCGGACTCGCTCGCGGCGGCCCCGTAGTCGACGTCGGCCTGCTGGGCCTCGGGCGGCTCATCGATGGGGTGCGCCATGTGCAACGGCGGCGGGTCGCGGTGGCTGAGGTCGCTCACGCGACGATCCCGGCCCGTGCGTCGAGCGCGGCCTGAACGATGCGGCGGGCGGCCTCACGATCGACCGCGGCGCGCTGCTGCGACCTGGCCTCATCCCCGGGCGGGCCACCGGCATGGCCGCGGCGCGCGGCGCCCACCGTCGCCTCCGCGGCGACGCTGCTGAAGCGCTCGTCCTGCCACGTGAGGGGCAGTCCCAGGCGCTGCGCGACGGCCACCCCCCAGGCCCGCGTGATGCTGGCCTGCTCGCCTTCCGCACCGGACGGGAGAAGGGGCAGCCCGATCACCAGCTCGTCGACGTGCTGCTCGGCGATCACGCGGGCGAGGCGCCGCACATCGTCATCGAGCGTGCCCCGCGTTAGCGTGGCGAACGCCCGCGCCGTCGCGGTCCGGGTCTCCCCCACGGCAAGGCCCATGCGCCGGTCGCCCAGGTCGATACCGAGCAGGCGGCTCACGTGCCGCTCGGCTGGGGCGCGGTCGTCGGCGATGCCTTTGGCGGCG
>JBIOID010000199.1:0-3695 GCA_044449585.1 Candidatus Limnocylindrales bacterium | reverse complement strand
CGTGAGACGAGTGCCTACGATGTCCGCTCGATCGGCGGGCCGCGCGGCTCCGAACGCGGTGACGACCGGCCGATGCGCGAGTACTTCGCGGTCATCTGCTCCAAGTGCGGCACTGCCGCGCAGGTGCCCTTCAAGCCACGCCAGGACAAGCCGGTCTACTGCTCCGACTGCTTCCGCGAGGTCCAGGCTTCCTGACCCGGCCGGGCCGGCCGGCCCGCCTGGAGCGGGCATGGATCGCTAGAGTCGCACCACCTCGCCGTCCCGGTAGCGCGTGCGATGGCGCCCCTGCCAGATGGTCAGCCGACCAGCGCCTTCGACCTGCCAGGTCCCGTCGCGACCGACGAGCGCCGTCTGGCGATCCAGGCCAAGCACCACGCCGGAGCGCGGCGGCATCAGCACGACGGTCATCATGAGCGCCTCCGGCAGCGCGTCGTACGCCGGGATGAGGGCGATGCGCGGCAGGAGGCCGAGCGCCGGCGTCCACCCACGGGGCACTGGTCGGCCGCGCATCACGTGGGGCTGCCGGTCGGCCAGCACCATCGCCGCGGCGCCAGAGGCGATGATCACCGTGCCGCGCCGATGGCCCGCCCGCAGGGCTCGCCCGACGGCCGTGCCGGCGAGCGCCTCGTACAGGTGCATGGGGTGGCCGCCGCACAGGTAGACGAGGTCCGCTTCCCCGACGGCCTGGGCGGCGATCTCATCGTCGGCCTCGGCACGGCCGTAGACCCGCACGGTCTCGACCTCCGCCCCCAGGGCCCCGAAGTGCTGACGGCCCATCTCGGCCAGGCGCATGCAGGCCGGCTCGCCGTCGGGCGCCGCGGCGGTCGGCAGGATGGCGACCCGCGGCCGCTGCCGACCGGTCGCGGCGAGCGCCTCGCGATCGACCGCCTCCATAGCCGGGGTGAAGCCCTCGGAACCGACGAGCACGAGGAGGCCGTCCATCGGCGGCGACGATACACGAGGTCGCCCCAAGGGGCGGTCGCACGTCCCCGCAGGCCCACCGGGCTACCATCCCGGGGTGCCGCATCACGCCATGCCCCCGGCCCGCGAACGTGCGGCGCTGGCCGCCGTCCTGGCCCGCAGCCGGGCCCTGCTGATCGACGTCGACGGCGTCCTGGTGCAGGCCGAGCGGCCCATCCCCGGCGCGGCGGCAGCCCTGGCGACGCTGGCCCGCCGTGGCCTGCCCTACCGCCTGGCCACCAACACCTCGCTGGTCAGCCGGGCGACACTGGCGCGGCAGGCATCCGCCCTGGGCCTGGCGATCGACCCGGGCGCGATCGTCAGCGCCCTCTCGGTCACGGCCGAGACGACGGCGCGCCGGTTCCCCGGCCAGCCGCTGTACGTGCTGTGCTCGGACGATGCCCGCACCGAGTTCGCCGGCCAGCACCTGCTCGACGAGGCGACCGCCGAGGCGGCCGCCGACGGCGCGATGAGCGGATCCAGCCAGCGACCGGCCGAACGATGCGCTGCCGTGGTCATCGGCGACGCCCCCGCGAGCCTCGACTACGAGCACCTCGATCGGGCCTTCCGCCTGGTGCGCAGCGGCGCCCGACTGATCGCCATGCATCGCAACCCGTGGTGGCTGACGCCGCGCGGGCCGAGCCTCGATGCCGGTGCGTTCGTGGTCGGCCTGGAGTTCGCGACGCGTCGACGGGCGATCGTGGCGGGCAAACCAGCGGCCGTCTTCTTCGCGGCCGCCCTGCGCGCCCTGGGCCATGCCGCCCCCGATGTGGCCATGATCGGCGACGACGTGCGGACCGACGTGGCCGGCGCCCGGCGCGCCGGCATGATGGCCGTCTGGGTGCGCTCAGGGCGCCATGGATCGGCCGACCTGGCGCTCCACGCAGCCGGTGGCGGGCGCACGCCCGACGCCGTCGCGGACGATCTGGCGGCCATCGTGGCGGCCCTGCCGGAGGCGTAGACTGCGGCCATGTCCGCCCCTGCCGCACCCCGCCTGAAGATCACCTACGCCACCCTGCGCAACGACAACGAGACGCTCCACGCGCAGTACGAGGCCGGCCTCGCCCGGGCGCGCCGGGAGCTGCTGGGCGCCTACCACAAGAACGTGATCGGCGGCGTCGAGCGCGACGGCGACGGCGCCTTCGAGAAGCGCACGCCCATCGACGGCTCCGTCATGGGCACGTTCGCGAAGGGCACACGGCCTGACGTGCAGGACGCCATCAGGGCCGCCCGCACGGCGTTCCCGGCCTGGTCGCGGCGCCCCTGGCAGGAGCGCATCGCCCTCCTCCGGCGAGCCGCCGACCTGATCAGCGAGCGGCAGATGGAGTTCGCCGCGCTGCTCTCCATGGAGGTCGGCAAGAATCGCCTCGAGGCGCTCGGCGACGTCGAGGAGACGGCCGACCTGATCCGCTGGTCGTGCCTCATGGTCGAGCGGAACCACGGCTTCGACGACCCCATGGACAACCTGGGCGACATGGCCGTGCACACCCGCTCGGTGCTCAAGCCGTACGGCGTGTGGGCCGTCATCAGCCCCTTCAACTTCCCGTTCGCGCTCTCCGGCGGCCCCGCCGGTGGAGCCCTGGCCGCCGGCAACACGGTGGTCTACAAGCCGTCCTCCGACGCGCCCATCTCCGGCGTCTGCCTGACCCAGGTCTTCCGCGATGCCGGCCTGCCCGACGGGGTCTTCAACCTGGTCATGGGTCCCGGCGGGACGGTCGGGGCCGAGCTGCAGGAGAACCCGGGCATCGACGGCATCATCTTCACCGGCTCCTTCGAGGTCGGCTTCGGGCTGTACAAGCACTTCGCCCGGGTCTTCCCCAAGCCGGTCATCGTCGAGATGGGCGGCAAGAACCCGGCCATCGTGACCCGTCACGCCGACCTCGACGAGGCGGCCGAAGGCATCATGCGCGCCGCCTTCGGCTTCACCGGCCAGAAATGCTCGGCCAACAGCCGCGTCTTCGTCGAGCGGCCCGTCCACGACGACCTGGTGCGCCGCCTGGTGCAGAAGACCGAGGCGCTCACGGTGGGCGACCCGGTCCAGCGCCAGAACTGGATGGGTCCCCTCATCGACGCCCGCGCCGTGGACCGCTACGAGCGGGCGGTGGCCGAGGCGCGCCGCGACGGCGCCGTCTACACCGGCGGCGAGCGGCTGACCGATGGCGGCCTGGAGCGTGGCTTCTTCGTCGAGCCGACGGTCGTGGGCCAGCTGCCGGCCGACCACCGCCTGCTGCGCGACGAGCTGTTCGTGCCCTTCACGGCCGTGTACGCGGTCGACTCGCTGGACGAGGCTCTGGCACGCGCCAACGACACCGTGCTCGGGCTCACCGCCGGCCTGTACAGCGAGGACGCCGCGGAGATCCAACGGTTCCTCGACGAGATCGAGGCCGGCGTCGTCTACGTCAACCGGCGCGCCGGAGCGACCACGGGCGCCTGGCCGGGCGTCCAGCCGTTCGGCGGCTGGAAGGGCTCGACGGCCACGGGCAAGGCCGGTGGCGGCTTCTACTACGTGCAGCAGTTCATGCGCGAGCAGTCGCAGACGATCGTCGACTGAGGGCGTCCGGGGCCGCCGGCTGGCGCCTGCTACACTGGTGGCCGATATCCAGACTGCATAACCGTTATGCATCGTGGAGGAGGCCCCGTGACTGACGTCGCCGACCGCGCCGCGCCCATCCGCCAGGTACCCCATCTCGTGACCGAGCTGCCCGGACCGAAGGCG
The DNA here is from genome assembly GCA_044449585.1 of Candidatus Limnocylindrales bacterium. Taxonomy (GTDB): domain Bacteria; phylum Chloroflexota; class Limnocylindria; order Limnocylindrales; family CSP1-4; genus DASPUH01. Next base: position 19 of record JBIOID010000199.1, on the reverse strand, counting down.
CGGGCGCACATCGCGTTCG
>JBIOID010000198.1:0-3725 GCA_044449585.1 Candidatus Limnocylindrales bacterium | reverse complement strand
GTGCAAAACGTTCCCGTGCTCGTCGGCCACGATCTGCACCTCGATGTGGCGCGGCTGCTCCACGTAGCGCTCGAGGTACATGGACCCGTCGCCGAAGGCGGCCAGCGCCTCGGACGAGGCGGTGTCAAACTGCTGGCGGACCTGGGCGGCGTCGCGGCAGATCTTCATGCCCCGCCCGCCCCCGCCGGAGGCGGCCTTGAGGATGACCGGGTAGCCGATCTGGTCGGCCACCGCCAGCGCCTCCTCCACGGAGGCCGCGCGGCCGCCCTCCGGCTGCGGGATGCCGAGGCGCTCGACCATGGCCGCATAGCGCACCCGCTCCTCCGCCCGCTCGATGGTGTCCAGCGCGAGCCCCAGGAGCGACACGCCGCGAGCCGCCAGGGCGGCGGCCAGGTTGAGCGGCGTCTGGCCGCCGAACTGCACCAGGACCGGCAGCACCGGCTCGCCCGGAGCGCTCTCGGCGTCGATCACGGCCATCACGCTCTCCGCGTCCAGCGGCTCGAAGTACAGGCGCGACGAGGCGTCGAAGTCGGTCGAAACGGTCTCCGGATTGGAGTTGACCATGACCGCCTGCCAGCCCATGCCGCGGAGGGTGCCGGCCGCCTGCACGGCGCAATAGTCGAACTCGATGCCCTGCCCGATGCGGACTGGTCCGGAGCCGATGACCAGCGCCGCCGGGCGGGCCACCGGCGGTGCCTCGGGGGGTGAGCCGGCGGCCGCGTAGGTGGCGTAGAAATACGGCGTCTGGGCGGCGAATTCAGCGGCGCAGGTGTCGACCATGGCGAATCCCGGCCGCAGGCCGATCGCCTGCCGCTCGGCCAGCACGGCCGTCTCCGACCGGCCGCTCAGGGCGGCGATGTCGTGGTCGCCGAAGGCGGCCCGCTTGGCGCTGACCAGGAGCTCCGGCGGCAGCAGTGTCGCGGCCGGGCGGGCGGCCCGCAGCTCGCCCTCCAGCCGCACCAGGCGGGCCATCTCGGCCAGGAACCAGGGCGCGATGCCGGTCGCCGCGTGCAGCTCCTCCTCCGCCACGCCGCGACGCAGGAGCGCCAGGAGGCGCCACGCGCGCGAGTCCGAGGGCCGCAGGAAGCGCTGCAGCACGATCGGGCGCGCCACCCGGACGGCATGCGCCTCCGCCTCGCACAACAGCCCGTCGTCGTCGGTCGGGGCCGGTTCGCGCCCGTCGCGCAGATAGGTCAGCGTGGGCGCCCATGCCGGATCCTCGGCCAGCACGCCCGCACCGGCCTGCTCCAGGCCGCGGAAGGCCTTGTTGAGGGCCGCGCCGAAGGTCCGGTCGATGGCCATCACCTCGCCCGTGGCCTTCATCTGGCTGCCCAGCGTGCGGTCGGCGGACGGGAACTTGTCGAACGGGAAGCGGGGCAGCTTCACGACCACGTAGTCGAGCGCCGGCTCGAAGGCGGCCACGGTCGTGCCGGTGATGGCGTTGGGGATCTCCGCCAGGCGCCGGCCCACGGCGATCTGCGCTGCCACCCGGGCGATGGGGTAGCCCGTCGCCTTGGACGCGAGGGCCGACGACCGGCTGACGCGCGGGTTGACCTCGATGACGGCGTAGTCGCGGTTGTCCGGCGAGAGCGCGAACTGGACGTTGCAGCCACCCTCCACGCCCAGCGCCCGGATGATCGCCAGGGCGGCACTGCGCAGGCGCTGGTGGACCGGGTCGGGCAGCGTCTGGACCGGCGCCACCACGATCGAATCGCCGGTGTGGACGCCCAGCGGATCGACGTTCTCCATGGAGCAGACCGCGATGCACGTGTCCTCGGCGTCGCGCATGACTTCATATTCGATCTCCTGCCAGCCGACGAGGCAGCGTTCGACCATCACCTGGCGGATGGGGCTGGCGCGCAGGCCGGCCCGGATGCGCTCGCGGTACTCGGCCTCCGTGGCCACGATGCCACCACCCGAGCCGCCCAGCGTGAAGGCCGGGCGGATGATGGCCGGCAGGCCGATCTCGACCAGGGCGCGGTCGGCCGCGACCTGGCGCGCGCCATCGGTCGGGCCGGACACGATGGCGGAGGGCGCGTACGGCTGGCCGATGCGGGCGAGCAGATCGCGGAACCGCTCACGGTCCTCAGCCATCTCGATGGCCTCCAGCGGCGTCCCCAGCAGCCGCGTGCCATGGCGCGCCAGGATCCCCCCGCGCGCCGCCTCCGCGGCCAGGTTGAGCGCCGTCTGCCCACCCAGGCCGGCCAGCAGGCCGTCCGGCCGCTCGCGGGCCAGGACCCGGTCGACCGAATCGACCGTCAGCGGCTCCAGGTACACCACGTCGGCTACCCCGGGGTCGGTCATGATCGTGGCCGGGTTCGAGTTCAGCAGGATCGTGCGGACGCCTTCGTCACGCAGGGCCCGGCAGGCCTGCGTGCCGGCGTAGTCGAACTCGGCCGCCTGGCCGATGATCACCGGCCCCGAGCCGATCAGCAGCACGCTGGCGGGCTTCACGCTCGGCATGCGTCCAGGAAGCGATCGAAGACCTCGAGCGCATCGAGCGGGCCTGGTGAGCCTTCCGGGTGGTACTGGACCGTCTCGACGGGCAGCACGCGGTGGCGCAGGCCTTCCACCGAGCCGTCGTTGAGGTTGCGCTGGCTGACGTAGAAGCCGTCGTCCGCCGGCAGGCTGTCGCCGATCACCTGGACCTCGTGGTTCTGGGCCGTCACCTGCACCCGCCCCGAGTCGACATCGCGCACCGGGTGGTTGGCGCCGTGATGGCCGAAGGGCAGCCGAGCCGTGCGCCCGCCGGCGGCCAGGCCGACCAGCTGATGGCCGAGACAGATGCCGAGCAGTGGCCGGCGCGCCTCGAGGACCGCGGCGGCCAGCGCGACCGGGCCGACCAGCCGCCCCGGGTCGCCCGGTCCCGGTGAGAGCACGACGCCTCTCACATCGTCGGCCAGGACCTGGCCCGGCGTGGCCGTGTGGGGCATGACCCGCACGCGCGCGCCGCGCGCGACCAGGGCGGCCACGATGTTGTGCTTCAGGCCGTAGTCGACGACGACCACCAACGGACCCTCGGGGCCGATCTCATACGGGTCGGCGGCCGAGACCTGGTCGACGAAATCCTGGTCCTCCCACAGCGGCTGCGCCCGCGCCGCCGCCACGGCGACCTCGCGGTCCGTCTCGCCGGGTGCCGTGACCACCGCACGTTGCGTCCCCGTGGTGCGCAGGTGGCGGGCCAGGGCCCGGGTGTCCACGCCGGCGAGGGCCGGCACGGCGGCTTCGCGCAGCAGGTGCGCCAGCTGGCGCGCCCGGCCCATCACCCCGGCCGTGGCGTGGGCGACCACCAGGGCTCGCAGCCATGGACGGTCCGACTGGTCGTCGTCCGCCAGGCGGCCATAGTTGCCGATGAGCGGATAGGTCATGACCACCACCTGGCCGGCGTACGACGGGTCGGTGCAGACCTCCTGGTAGCCCGTCTGGGTGGTGTTGGCGACGCGGGCGCCGCCGGCGGCGACGGCCGCCCCGAAGGCGATGCCGGGGAAGACCGTGCCATCCTCCAGCGCAACCAGCGCGGGGCCCCGGGCGCCGAGGCGCGGGTCCACCACCGCCTCCGCGGGGACGGGCAGGGTCAAGCGAGTCCTCCTCTTGCCGGCCTCTCGGGCCGCCATCGCCGGCCTCTCGGGACCGGGTCACAGTGGAAGGAAGCAGGTGCACCGTACGGGCATCCGCTGCGACTCGAATGGTACGGCACCCGGCCACCGCGATGCGGCATCGGGAGC
>JBIOID010000197.1:0-3742 GCA_044449585.1 Candidatus Limnocylindrales bacterium | reverse complement strand
GGCGGTCATCACCGTGCCCGCCTACTTCGACGACACGCAGCGCCAGGCGACCAAGGACGCCGGGCGGATCGCCGGTCTCGACGTGAAGCGCATCATCAACGAGCCGACGGCGTCCGCCCTGGCGTACGGCCTCGACAAGCGCAAGGACGAGAAGATCGCCGTCTACGACCTCGGTGGCGGCACGTTCGACATCTCGATCCTCGAGCTGGGCGACGGCGTCTTCGAAGTCAAGGCCACGAACGGCGACACGCACCTCGGCGGCGACGACTTCGACCAGCGCGTCATCGACTGGCTGTTGAGCGAGTACAAGAAGGACCAGGGCATCGACCTCAAGTCGGACGCCCAGGCGATGCAGCGCCTCAAGGAGGCGGCCGAGAAGGCCAAGATCGAGCTCAGCTCGGCGGCCCAGAGCGAGATCAACCTGCCCTACGTGACGGCCGACGCGAGCGGTCCCAAGCACCTCGTGATGACCCTCTCGCGGGCCAAGCTGGAAGACCTGGTGGCCGACCTGATCGAGCGCACCAAGGGTCCTGTCCTGGCCGCCCTCAAGGACGCCGCCCTGAAGCCGGGTGACATCGATGAGGTCATCCTGGTCGGTGGCCAGACCCGCATGCCGGCCGTCCAGGAAGCGGTCAAGGCGCTCTTCGGCGGCAAGGAGCCGCACAAGGGCGTCAATCCCGACGAGGTCGTGGCCGTCGGCGCCGCCATCCAGGCGGGCGTCCTGGCCGGCGACGTCAAGGACGTGCTGCTGCTCGACGTGACGCCCCTGTCGCTGGGCATCGAGACCCTCGGCGGAGTGATGTCGCGCCTCATCGATCGGAACACGACCATCCCGACGTCCAAGAGCCAGATCTTCTCGACGGCCAGCGACAACCAGCCCCAGGTGGAGATCCATATCCTCCAGGGGGAGCGGGAGATGGCCGGCGACAACAAGACGCTGGGCACCTTCATCCTCGACGGCATCCCGTCCGCGCCGCGCGGCGTGCCCCAGATCGAGGTCACGTTCGACATCGATGCCAACGGCATCCTCGACGTGAAGGCCAAGGACCGGGCGACCGGCAAGGAGAAGCAGGTCCGCGTGACCGCCTCCTCGATGCTCTCCAAGGACGACGTGGACAAGATGGTGCACGACGCGCAGGAGCATGCCGAGGAGGATCGCAAGCGGCGCGACGAGGTCGAGACGCGCAACCAGGCCGACGCGCTGGCGTTCCAGGCCGAACGGACGCTGCGTGATCTGGGCGACAAGGTCGCGGCCGACGATCGCGCCGCCACCGAGCGCGCCACGGAAGCCGTCCGTGAGGCGCTCAAGGGCAACGACCTGGACACGGTGCGCAGCAGCGCGCAGGCGCTCGCCGAGCAGCTCCAGAAGGTTGGTACGGCAGCCTACCAGGCGGCCGGCACGCCGCCCACCGATGAGGCCGACGGCCACGGCCCCGAGGCGGGCGGCGGCACGGACGACGCCGGGGCGGCCGACGGCAAGCCGGCCGATGAGGCGGACGAGGCCGTCGAGGGCGAGTTCAAGGAGGTCTGATCACGTGGCGGGCCGTCGCCCGCCCGGCCGATCGACCGTGGGGCGCGCGGCACGCCTCCTGCGTCCCTGCCTGCTCGCGGTGCTGCTGCTCGGCGCGTGCGCGACGGCCGGCTCCCGGTCGGATGCTCCGACCACGGGCGCGCTCGAGCCGGCCCATGTCGACCCCTGTTCGCTGGTCAGCGCCACGGAGTTCTCGGCCGCCGCGCACGCTGTCGTGCGCGCGTCGGCCAGTGGCCTGAACGGCGCGGGCACGGTCGCGCTGTGCCCGTTCGCCGGCGCCGACGAAACGGCCAGCGACGGGACCGTCATCACCGACGGCGGGTTCGTGGGGTTGGCCACGTCGGTCGGACCGCTGACCACCTTCGCCGCCACCTATGGGCTGCCGCTGGGCCCCGACTGCAGCGTGGCCGACCTGCCGGGCGTGGGCGACGCAGCCTACGTCCAGCGCTGCCCCGAGTATCCCCACACGGGTGACGTCGTGGCCTGGCGCGACGGCCTGACCGTCCAGGTCGAGGTGAGCGGGGCGCGCCTGACGCAGGACGCGGCGGTGGCCGGGGCGACCGACCTCATCGGGCGTGCGCTCGCGCGGCTGCCGTGAGGATGCGGCGCGACGGGGTGAGCAGCCGGGCCCAGCGCTGGGTCGCACCCGCCCACCGCAGATCCCGCGCACCGGCGAAGGCGAGATAGGCCGCCAGCGCATCCCGGGCAGCGGCCACGAAGCCGTCGCTCCGCCGCGGCGCGAAGCCCGGCTCCCACCACAGGCCCAGGATGGTGACCGTGCCCGCCCGCCGGTCGATACGTGGCTCGATGCGGCCCACGAGGCGGTCGCCGAACAGCAGCGGCAGGACGTAGTAGCCCCAGCGACGCCGCGCCTCGGGGACGTAGACCTCCCACACGTAGTCGAAGCCGAACAACAGGCGCAGCAGGTCGCGGTCCCAGACCAGCGGGTCGAGCGGCGCCAGGAAGGTCACGGCGGGCGGTCCGTCGCCCACCGGCGCGCCGCGGGCGAGCTCGTCCTGAGCCTGCTCGAGGTGAGCCAGACGGTCGGCGGGGATGTAGCGTCCGCCGCGCACGCCCTCGACCGTCACCGGCACCAGCGCGCCCGCCGCGACCAGCTCCTGGCGCAGCTCGGCGCGCAGGGCCGCGCCGACACGCCGGCCGTCCCGCCGCGACTCGTGCAGACCCGACCACAGCTCGGCCGGCCCGGCATCACCCAGCAGGCCGTTGGCCCGGTGGCGGGAGAGCAGCTTGTGGCGGAGCTGCTCGCGTTCGTCAAGCTGCACGGCCAGCAGGCGAGCGGGATAGAGGCGCTCCACCAGGTCGTAGTAGCGGCGGTTGCCGTCCCGTCTGGCGAGGCCGATCACGCCCGACTCCCACAGCGCCTCGAGGATCGCCCGCACGCGGTTGGTCGGCCCCCAGTACCAGTCGATGGCCGGCTCGCGTTCGAAGTCGCGCGAGCTCAACGGGCCTTCCGTGCGGATGCGGTCGAGGATGTGGGTCGCCAGGTCCTGATGGTCGGGCATGGTCCCGCGCTCGTGCACCACCCGGCCGCGGTCCCAGGCGATGCGATAGGCCGGCAGCTCTTCCAGCGGCAGGAGGCAGAGGGCCTTGTTGTGCGCTTCGAAGAGCGTCCGCCGCTCGTAGAGCAGGGCATCGGTCCACGCGGGCTCGTAGCCGGCCACGCGGGCGTGGAGCACCAGGTCGTGGTTGCGCCCGGCCACGGCGAGCGGATCGAACTGGATCGAGCCCAGGGCGTCGAAGACGCGCATGACGCCCGCCGGCCCGGCGGTCACGGCCCGCGGCGGCGCCAGCAGGTGGTGCTTGACCAGGTAGCGACGCGCGGCGGCACCACTGACGAGGCGGGTGTCGGGCACGTGGCGATGGTACCCAAGGGGAGCCGCGCGGGTGGCGCGTCCCGGTTCCCTATACTCGGAGCCCCATGGCCACCACCCAACGCGACTACTACGAGATCCTGGGCGTGCCCCGGGGGGCCACCGACGACGAGGTCAAGAAGGCCTTCCGGAAGCTGGCGCAGCAGTGGCACCCCGACGTCAACACGACGGCCGCCGCGGCGGAGCGTTTCAAGGAGATCAACGAGGCCTACCAGGTCCTCTCCGATCCGCAACGCCGCCAGGCCTATGACCTCTTCGGGCGGGCCGGCCTGGGCAACGGGGCGGGTGGCTTCGAGGGTGGCTTCCCCGGGTTCCAGGG
>JBIOID010000196.1:0-3852 GCA_044449585.1 Candidatus Limnocylindrales bacterium | reverse complement strand
GCTTCCGGCCGACCGGCGCGCCAGCCGCCACCGCCGCGCGGCCGGAATCCCGGCCGGGCGGCACGGGCCGCGTAGAACCAGGGCATGTACGAGCGGGCCCCCCCGCCGCGCCAACCCGGCTCCACATGCCAGCCCGCCCCACCCGCGCCAACGAGCGTGCCGCTGAACCGGTCGCTGCCGGCGGCGGCGTTCGGCGAAGGGCGGGCCCTGGCCTGGGTGCGGTGCACGCCACCTTCGTCGCGCCAGCGCAGCTCGGGCGGCACGGCATCGCCGCGCAACAGGGCGTCCACCGTCTCGGCCACATCAGCGTGGACGGCCACCCGGTCGCGCGCCTGGATCTCGATGATGACGTCGAACGTGGGCGGTGCCTTGCGCTCCAGCACGCTCTTCTGGCTGCGCCGGCGGCGCGCCTCCTCGTCGCCCAGGGTGACCGTCTGGATGCCGCCGATGAGGTCCGACAGGGACGGGTTGAGCATCAGGTTGTCGAGGTTGTTGCCGTGCGCCGTGCCGATCAGCTGCACCCCCCGCTCGGCGATGGTGCGGGCCGCGGCAGCCTCCAGCTCCGTGCCGATCTCGTCGATCACGATGACCTCGGGCATGTGGTTCTCCACCGCCTCGATCATCACCTGGTGCTGGAGGATCGGCTTGGGCACCTGCATGCGTCGCGCGCGGCCGATGCCCGGATGCGGGATGTCGCCATCACCGGCGATCTCGTTGGAGGTGTCGACGATGACGACCCGCTTGCCCAGGTCGTCGGCCAGGACGCGCGCCGCCTCGCGCAGCATGGTCGTCTTGCCGATGCCCGGGCGGCCCATGATGAGGATCGAGCGGCCCGATTCGACGAGATCACCGATGATCTCGATGGTCCCGAACACCGCGCGGCCGATGCGGCAGGTGAGCCCGACGACCTTGCCGTTGCGGTTCCGGATGGCGCTGATGCGATGCAGCGTGCGCTCGATGCCGGCGCGGTTGTCCTCCCCGAACGAGCCGATGTGATCGATCACGTACTGCAGATCGGCGGCGTCGACGTCGCGGTCCAGGAGCACCTGCTCCCCGCCTCCGCCGAAGCGCGCCTCCGGCGGACGCCCCAGGTCGAGCACCACCTCGATCAGGTCGCGTTCCGGGGGCAGGCGCTCCAGCTCCGCCCGGATGGGCGTGGGCAGCGCCGCCAGGAGCGCCGGCAGGTCGTCGCGGGCAGGCATCATCGGATCGCCGGCACCATCGCCGGCTCGGCCACGCGGACCAGCGTCTCCTTGAGCAGCAGCGTCAGGGTGGCCACGCGCTGGAAGCCGGCCTCCTCGACGCGCCGGTCGAACGGTGCCTCGTAGGTGCGCACCGGGCAGATCACGCCACGGGTCCGGTGCGCGCTGGCCTCGCCCGTGGCCGCCCCGATGACCGCCAGGCCGTGGGCGATCAGGTCGCTCGGGTCGTGGCCCGGGCGTGCCAGGAGGCGGAGGTAATGGGGCTGGTCTTCCTTTGCCACGCCCACCTGGATGAGGGCCGCCAGCTCATCGGTGGCGGCTTCCCGGGAGCCTGGCGGGCAGGCCTGCACGAACGTGCTGACGTCGGCGAAGCGCAGGATCGGCGCCAGGGATGAGCGCGGGATCGGCCAGTGCCCGGACGGCCGCTCCCAGTCGGGCAGGCGGTAGCCCTCCAGGCGTGCGACCGGCTGCGGGGTCACGGCCGTATACAGACGACTCAGCGCGATCGCGTCCAGGGGCCCGGCGGGGCGGATGCCGAGTCGCTGCAGGGCGTCGTCGCCCAGGAGCGCCGGCAGCTCCTCGCCGGCCGGTCGGAGCAGCACCCATTCCTCGCCGTAGCGCATGAAGCCGGCCTGCATGAACAGCTCGACGTTGCCCCCGCGGTCGGCGCACGCCACGTGGAAGCGCATCGCGCCGCGCTTGGTGCCGTCTCGCAGCAGGTGCTGGACCAGGCGGAAGCGGATGTCGCCAGCGTCGGCCACGCCCACCGCGTCCAGCTCGACGATCGTCCATTCATCGCGCTGGCTGTCGCGTTCGGCGCGCAGCAGGCCGGCCAGGCCGCGCTCGTCCTCGTAGACGTAGAGCTGGTCCTGGGCACGCAAGGCGCCGAGGGGCATGCGGAACAGCGTGAACACGCTGATCGGATTCCCGCCGACCGGCAGGCCCAGTGACCGCAGGGCAGCTTCGTCGGCGCCGTCGCCGCCGTGGCTCAGGCGTGACAGCTCGCCCACGGCGGCCAGATCCGTCAGGCGCGCCAGGCGCACGCGGCCGGCCTGGCCGGCCCCGCCGGGACGTTCGCGCCGGCCGGGCGGGCCGCTCATGACCGCCCGCCCGCACGACGGCGCAGCGGATGGTGGCGACGGCCGACACCTTCGTCCGGATCGCGGAACGCCTCGGCCATGGTCGCCATGAGCCGGTGGAAGCGCGGTTCGCCGGCCAGTTCGGGGTGGAACGCGGTGGCCAGCACGCGACCCTGTCGCACGGTCACGACCGACCCGTTCGCGAGGCGCGCCAGGACATCGACATCGGGCCCGATGCGCTCGATCAGGGGCGCCCGGATGAAGACCCCGTGGACCGGGTCATCACCCAGCATGGGCACGGCCAGGTCGGTCTCGAAGCTGTCCAGCTGGCGCCCGAAGGCGTTGCGCTTGACGTCCACGTCGAGCAACGAGAGCACGGCCGGGTCGCCATCGGTGATCCGCCGGGCGAGCAGGATGAGGCCGGCGCAGGTGCCGAAGATGGGGGCACCGGCGGCGGCCAGGTCGAGGATCGGCTGGCGCAGGCCCCAGCGCTCGATCAGCTTGCGCATGGTGGTGCTCTCGCCGCCCGGCAGGATCAGGCCGGCCACGTCGACCAGGTCCTCCGGCAGGCGCACCTCGACCGGCGTCGCACCGATCTGGCGCAGCATCGCGACGTGCTCAGCGAAGGCGCCCTGGACGGCCAGGACGCCGATGCGGAGGCGTTCCATGACGACCGCGCGCCGGGCGCGCTACCAGCCGCGGACCGCGAGCCGCTCCGCCTGCGGGATGGCTTCCAGGGCGATGCCCCGCATCGGCTCGCCCAGGCCCTTGGAGACGTCAGCGATGATCTTGGGGTCGTCGTAGTGGGTGGTCGCCTGGACGATCGCGTTGGCCGTGCGGGCCGGGTCCTCCGACTTGAAGATGCCCGACCCGACGAAGACGCCTTCCGCGCCGAGCTGCATCGCGAGGGCCGCGTCGGATGGGGTGGCGATGCCGCCGGCCACGAAGTCGACCACGGGCAGGCGCCCGGTGGCGGCCACGTCCCTGACCAGCTCGTACGGTGCCTGGAGCTCCTTGGCGGCCACGAACAGCTCGTCTTCGCGCATCGACTGGAGGCGGCGCAGACCGGCCGTGAGGGCCCGGATGTGGCGCACCGCCTCGACGATGTTGCCCGTCCCGGCCTCGCCCTTGGTGCGGATCATGGCCGCCCCTTCGTTGATCCGTCGCAGGGCCTCCCCGAGATCCCGGGCGCCGCATACGAAGGGCACCTTGAAGGCGTGCTTGTCGATGTGGTTAGCCTCGTCGGCGGGCGTCAGGACCTCCGATTCGTCGATGTAGTCGACGCCCAGCGCCTCGAGCACCTGCGCCTCGGCGAGGTGGCCGATCCGGCACTTCGCCATCACGGGGACAGTGACAGCGGCCTGGATGCCCTGGATCATCGAGGGATCGCTCATGCGGGCGACGCCGCCATCGCGCCGGATGTCGGCGGGCACCCGCTCGAGCGCCATCACCGCCACCGCACCGGCGTCCTCGGCGATGCGCGCCTGCTCAGGCGTGACGACGTCCATGATGACGCCGCCCCGCAGCATCTCGGCCAACCCGCGCTTCACGCGTACAGAGCCTCGCTGCGG
>JBIOID010000195.1:0-3870 GCA_044449585.1 Candidatus Limnocylindrales bacterium | reverse complement strand
GGTGGCGGTTCATGACGTTGGTCACGAGGCTGCCGACGTGGATGCGCTCGGTCACGGCAGCGGCCGCGGCCAGCGTCGTCCAGCACTCGAGGACCGGGTCGGTGGGGTCGCCGCGGCTCAGGAAGTGGTCCCAGCACCAGATCGCGTCGAAACCCGCCTCGTCCAGGCGCCGCGCTGAGGACAGCCACCACTCGGCGCTGACCCCGATCGACGTGAGGTTGACGCCGACGCGCATGCCGGCCCGTCAGACGATCGTGCCGGCGGCGAGGGCGACCTCGATCATGCGGTCGGTGGCGGCCGCCAGGTCCTCGAGGCTCAGGTACGACGCCTCGGACGTGGTTTCCTCGGACAGCACGTCGCTCACGGTCAGGGCGCAGGCGGCCCGCACGTCGGCCCCCGCCGCGCTCGCGCGGGCGGCCAGGTAGAACAGGGCCGCGGCCTCCATCTCGAAGCCCAGGATGCCGCGCGAGCGCCACCTGGCCACGTAGTCCTCGTCGGGGTTGTAGAACACGTCGACGGTGGCCACGGGACCGACGTGCGTGCGGATCCCCCGCCGGCCGGCTTCGTCGACCAGGGCCCGGGTCAGCTCGAAGTCGGCCACCGGTGCGTACGGGTCGCCGTGGAGGTAGGTGCGCGTGGCGCCATCGACGGGCGCGGCGGCCGTGGCGATGACCAGGTCCCCCGTCCGGATACCGCGCCCGATGCCGCCCGTGGTGCCGACGCGGATCAGCCGGGTGGCACCCAGGCGCAGCAGTTCCTCGACCACGATGGACAGGCTCGGGGTACCCATGCCGGTCGTCTGGACGCTCACCGGATGGCCCTGGTAGGTGCCCGTGTAACCGTACATCGCCCGGTGGTCGGTCACCCGGCGCGCCGCGGCCAGGCCGCCATCGAAGCGATCGGCGATACGCGTCGCGCGGTCGGGGTCGCCGGGGAGCAGCACGAGCGGCGCGTAATCGCCGGGCTCGGCGCGCAGGTGGATCTGGGGCATGCACAGGCTCCTCGGCAGTGGCGCTGGCCCGAGTCTATCCGCACGGCGGCACGGACCGTTGCGCGGTGGCGCGGGGTCCGGTACGGTCCGGCCGTGACCTCCCCGCCGCCGGACGCGAACCACGTGACGCCCGCCCCGGACCGGCCGCGGCGCGGCGCGACGGTCGCCTTCGAGCACGTGACCAAGCGCTACGACCGCGTGGGCACTGGCCCGGGCGCCGTCAACGACCTGTCGTTCGCGGTGCCGGCGGGCAAGATCTGCGTGCTCGTCGGGCCCTCCGGCTGCGGCAAGACGACCAGCCTGAAGATGGTCAACCGACTGATCGAGCCGACGAGTGGTCGCATCCTGATCGACGGCCTGGACGTCGCCACCCGCGATGTGACCGAACTCCGCCGCGGCATCGGCTATGTCATCCAGCAGGTCGGCCTGTTCCCCCATCAGACGATCGGCCAGAACGTGGCCGTGGTGCCGCGCCTGCTGGGCTGGCCGGCCGCCCGCCAGCGGGCGCGGGCGGAGGAGTTGCTGGCGCTCGTGGGCCTTGAACCGGCGCACTATCGCGACCGCTACCCCAGTCAGCTGTCGGGCGGGGAGCGACAGCGGGTGGGCGTCGCCCGGGCACTCGCCGCGGACCCGCCGGTCATGCTCATGGATGAACCGTTCGGGGCGGTCGATCCCATCGTGCGCGAGCGCCTCCAGAACGAGTTCCTGCGCCTCCAGGCAGACCTGGCCAAGACGATCCTGTTCGTGACCCACGACATCGACGAGGCCATCAAGATGGGCGACCTGGTGGCGGTCATGCAGACCGGGGGGCTGCTCGCCCAGTTCGCTTCGCCGGACGAGCTGCTGGCCCAGCCGGCGAGCCCGTTCGTGGCGCGGTTCGTGGGTGCCGACCGCGGCCTCAAGCGCCTCTCGTTGATGCGCGTGCGCGATCTGCCGCCCCATCCCGCCGTCACGGCGCGGTCCGGCGACGATGCCGCCGACGCGCGGCGACGGATCCTCGCCGACCCCTTCCCCTACCTGCTCGTGGTCGACCCGTCGGGGGCGCCCATCGGCTGGCTCGACCAGGCGGCGATCCCCACGGCGGGCACGCTCACGGCCGATGCCGCGATCGCGATGTCACCTCTCCTGGCTCCGGAGACGACGCTCAAGGACGCGCTGTCCATGTTGCTCGACAACGAGGTCCAGGCGGGCATCGCGGTGGACCGTGACGGACGGGCCCTCGGATTGGTGACCGCCGAGGACATCGCCCTCGCCGCGCGACCGGACGGTGGGCCTCGCTGATGCTCGACTGGGGCTGGCTCGCGACCCACATCGGCGCGTTCGCCGATCGCACCTGGCAGCACCTGTACCTGGCCGCGTTCGCGCTCGCCATCGGTTTCGCCATCGCCTTCGCCCTTGGCCTGTGGGCGGTCAGGCGCCCGCGCGTCTACCCGCCCGTGGCCGGCCTGGCCGGCATCGTCTACACCATCCCGAGCCTGGCGCTCTTCGCGGCGCTCATCCCCATCACCGGCATCACGCTGGTGACCGCGGAGGTGCCGCTCATCCTCTACACCCAGGTCATCTTCATCCGCAACATCGTGGGCGGCTTCAATGGCGTACCGGACGACGTCCTGGAGGCGGCCGACGGGATGGGCTACGCGGGTCGCCAGCGACTCTGGCGCGTCGAACTGCCGCTGGCCATCCCCGTCATCGTGGCCGGGCTGCGTGTGGCCAGCGTCTCGACCATCGGCCTGGTGACGATCTCCGGCACGCTCGGTGATCGCTTCGGGGGTCTCGGCTTCTTCATCTTCGAGGGCTACTCGCGCTCGTTCGCCACCGAGATGTTCGCGGGCGCCGGGCTCTCCATCGCGCTGGCCCTGCTCGTCGACGCGCTCCTCGTGCGGTCCCAGCGACGACTCACGCCCTGGGCACGAGCCGGCGCGCGCGGCGCCGACGGCTCGGCCGCCTGAGCCGGCCGCTATGGACATCATCAGCAGCACCGTGGCGTGGTTCACCGACCCGGCCCAGTGGAGCGGCCCGGACGGCATCCCCGTGCGGCTGGCCGAATACGTCGTCGTGGCGCTCGGCTCGCTGGGCATCGCCATCGCACTGGCCCTCCCGCTCGGGCTGTGGATCGGCCACACGGGGCGTGGCGCGCGATGGGCCGTCGGCCTGGCCAACCTGGGCCGCGCGGTGCCGACCCTGGCCGTGATCGCGATCGTCGCGCCCTTCACGGCACTGCTCGACCCGAACCTGGGCTTCACCGTCTATCCGACGGTCATCGCGATGGTCCTGCTGGCCATCCCACCCATCCTGGTCAACGCCTACGTGGGCATCCACGAGGTCGATCGCGAGCTGGTCGAAGCCGCCCGCGGGATGGGCCTGCGCGAGCGGCAGATCCTGGACGGGGTGGAGTTGCCGCTGGCCCTGCCGGTGGTGGTCGGCGGCCTGCGGGCGGCGGCCGTGACGGTCCTGGCCACCACGACCCTAGGCGCCATCTTCGGCCTGGGTGGCCTGGGCCGCTACCTCGTCGACGGCATCGCCCAGCAGGACACGGGCCAGACGTGGGGCGGGGTCGTCCTGGTGGCCACGCTGGTCCTGCTCAGCGAGTCGGTCTTCGCGCTGGCCCAGCGCCGGCTCACCTCGCCCGGCCTGCGCGGGCCCGGCGCGGGATCCATCCCGCTGCGCGAGCCCACCCAGCTGGCACCGGCCGGCGTGGAGGCGGGCCGGTGATCCGGTCGCGCTCCGGGAGCGTATAGCCAAGAGCGGGCTCACTCGCCGTGTCCGCGACCCCCTCAGCCGCCGCGTGGACGCGTTCGCGGGGGACGGCTATAGTCGGCCGACCTTTGGCCGATCAGCCCGAAACGGCAAGGGAGTAGAAGGAGACGACCCATGCGGCT
>JBIOID010000194.1:0-3904 GCA_044449585.1 Candidatus Limnocylindrales bacterium | reverse complement strand
GATATCCAGACTGCATAACCGTTATGCATCGTGGAGGAGGCCCCGTGACTGACGTCGCCGACCGCGCCGCGCCCATCCGCCAGGTACCCCATCTCGTGACCGAGCTGCCCGGACCGAAGGCGCGGGCGCACATCGCGTTCGACGAGGCGATCACCTCGCCCAGCCTGCCGCGCGCCTACCCGATCGTACCCGTGCGCGGCGACGGCCTGGCGGTCGAGGACATCGATGGCAACGTCTTCCTCGACTTCGCGGCCGGCATCGCCGTCACGTCGACCGGGCATGGCCATCCCGACATCCTCGAGGCCATCACCCGCCAGGCGGCCGACCTGGTCCACTTCAGCGCGTCCGACTTCTACCTGCCCATCTATGCGCACGCGGCGGCCGAGATGGCGCGCATCGCACCCATCAGCGGCCCCACCCGGGTCTTCCTGGGCAACTCGGGCGCGGAAGCCATCGAGGCCGCCCTCAAGCTGGCCCGCTTCCACTCGCGCCGCCAGTACGTGGTCGCCTTCCTGGGTGGCTTCCACGGCCGCACCTACGGCGCGGTCAGCCTGACCGCCTCCCGGGCCAAGTATCACGGCGGCTTCGGCCCGCTGCTGCCGGGCGTCGTCCACGTGCCCTTCGGCAGCGCCGGCCTTGACGAGCTGGAGCAGCGCGTCTTCAAGCGCCTGGTGCCGGCCGAGGAGGTCGCGGCCGTCTTCGTGGAGCCCATCCAGGGTGAGGGCGGCTACGTCGTGCCCGACGCCGACTTCCTGCCTCGTCTGCGCCGCATCTGCGACGAACACGGGATCCTGCTGGTGGCCGACGAGGTGCAATCGGGAGCCGGCCGCACCGGGCGCATGTGGGCCATCCAGCACTGGGGCGTCGAGCCGGACATCCTCGTGGCGGCCAAGGGCATCGCCTCCGGCATGCCCATCTCCGCCGTGGTCGCCCGCTCCGAGCTGATGGACTGGGGCCACGGCACCCACGGCTCGACCTATGGCGGCAACGCCATCGCCTGCGCCGCGCTGCTGGCCACCGTCAAACTCCTGGAGGGCGGCCTGGTCGAGAACGCCGCCCAGCGCGGCGAGCAGGCCCTGGAGGGCCTGCGGCCGCTGGTCCGACGCCATGAGTCGATCGTCCGCGACGTGCGCGGCAGGGGCCTCATGATCGGCGTCCAGTTCGACTCCGGCGCGACGGCCGATGCGGTCCAGCTGGCGGCCTACCGCCGCGGCCTGCTGGTCCTGGAGGCCGGCGACGACGTGGTGCGCATGTCACCCGCGCTGGTGGTCAGCGAGGCGGAGATCGCGACCGGCCTGCGCCTCTTCAGCGAAGCGGTCGCGGAGGTCGCCGACCGCCCCTGAGCGACGCGCCGGGCGTCATGATGGACGTCACATGAGCACGTCCAAGGTGGCCTCGATGCACGACGCCGTGGCCGGGCTCGTGCGCGATGGGGACACGGTCGCCATCGAAGGCTTCACCCACCTCATCGCCTTCGCCGCCGGCCACGAGATCATCCGCCAGGGGCGCCGCGACCTGACGCTGTGCCGGCTGACACCCGATCTGATCTACGACCAGATGGTCGGCGCCGGGGTCGCCCGCAAGCTGGTCTTCAGCTGGCTGGGCAATCCCGGTGTGGGCGGCCTGCACGCCGTCCGACGGCGCATCGAACGGGCCGACCCGGGGCCCCTGGAGATCGAGGAGTACAGCCACTTCGGGATGGTCGCGCGCTACACCGCGGGGGCCATGAACCTGCCCTTCTTCCCGCTGCGCAGCTACTTCGAGACCGACCTGCCAACGGCCAATCCGCGCATCCGCCGCATCGCTTCCCCGTATGGCGACGGTGACGTCTACGCCGTGCCGCCGCTGCGGCCGGACGTCACGATCATCCACGCCCAGCGCGCCGATGCGGCCGGCGACACCCAGGTGTGGGGCCTGCTGGGCTGCCAGAAGGAGGCCGCCTTCGCCGCCCAGCGGGTCATCGTGGTGGTCGAGGAACTGGTCGACGAGGCGGTCGTGCGCGCCGACCCCAACCGCACGATCGTACCGGGCCTCATCGTCGACGCGGTGGTCGTCCAACCCTTCGGCGCCCACCCCTCGTACGCCCAGGGCTACTACGACCGCGACAACCGCTTCTACCTGGCATGGGAGGCCATCTCGCGCGACCCCGCCGCGCTCCAGGCATGGCTGGACGAGTGGGTCCACGGCACGGCCGATCACGCCGAATACCTGGCCCGTCTCGGGTCGGATCGCCTGGCCGAGCTGCGGCCTGCCGACGCTGCCCCATCGGGCAGCGTCGACTACGGGCGGTATACATGACCGATCGCCCATGAGCGACTTCAGCCGCTCGGAGATGATGATCACGGCGGCGGCCCGGGAGCTGGCCGGCCAGCGCGTGTGCTTCGTGGGCGTGGGCCTGCCCAACATCGCGGTGAACCTGGCCCAGCGCACGGTCAACCCGGACCTGGAGCTGGTGTACGAATCGGGCGTCTTCGGCGCCCGGCCGGCGCGGCTGCCGCTCAGCATCGGCGATCCGACGATCGTCACCGGCGCGACGGCCGTTACCAGCATGCTCGAGCTCTTCGCCTACTACCTGCAGGGCGGCCTGATCGACGTCGGGTTCCTGGGTGCCGCGCAGATCGACCGGTTCGGCAACATCAACACCACGGTCATCGGGCCGTACGCGCACCCGACCACCCGGCTGCCAGGCTCCGGCGGCGCCTGCGAGATCGCCATCAACGCCCGCCAGGTCTTCGTGATCATGCGCCAGAGCCCGCGTTCGTTCGTCCCGACCATCGACTTCCGGACCTCGCCCGGCAACCTGGGCGGCGCGCAGCACGCAGCCCGCATCCGCCACGAGCAGGGCTGGCTGGGGCGCGGTCCGACGGTGGTGGTGACCGACCTGGGCGTCTACCACTTCGACGAGACAGGCGAGATGCGCCTCGACGCGCTGCACCCCGGGGCGACGCTCGAGCAGGTGCGCGCCGCGATGGGCTGGGAGCCACGACGCGCCGCCGTGCTGGCCGCCACCCCACCGCCCTCACCTGAGGAGCTGCGCCTGATCCGCGAGGAACTCGACCCGGCCGGGGCGTACACCCGGTAGGAGGACCGCGCCGAAAGTATCTCTCCTGTTACTCGCCTAGAGCGAAACCTGCAAGGCGTTCGGATCGAGACTGGTGTGCCAGTTGTTCGTGCTCACGCCGGCTACCACCCCGCAGTTGCTCCCGTCCCAGTACGGGTTCTCGGCGCCCGACGCGGCGTACCAGCGCACGCTGTTACTCGCAACCTCGATGGCCGAACACGTCCCGCTCGATTGGTTCCAGACATAGATCCCGACGTTGGAATTCGCCCGCTGAACGCCGTAGATGACGTTGCCAAGAACGTGGATGTCCGAACCGCCGCTCACGCCGATCCCCACCTGCCCGGGGTTGAGGAACGTGTTGTCGCGAATCACGATGTGGCTGCCGCCAGCATCGCCGAGCATCGAGCCGGAACCGGAGTCGCTGCTCCAGTTCGTGCCTTCGAAGGCGTTGTCCTCGATGACGATCGGGCTCGCGGCGGACGCACCCTGCGATTCGTAGATCGACACGATGTCCTCCGTGTTCCCGCCGATGCCCTTGTTATGCGCGATGTAGCCGCCGGTCGTGCGGCTGAACTGGATGAAGTTGGAGGCACCGGAGCCGGTCGAACCATCCCCGACGTTGCGGTAGCGGTTCCAGGTGACGGTCACGTTGGACGAGTCGACCACGTAGATGTCGCCCGTGTTGCCGCTGAAGTCGTTGGCCGTGATGGTCACGTTCGAGCTGTTCTCGACCACGATCGCATCCTGGCCGGCCGGCAGGTTGACGAATTGGTGGCCGCTGACCACGGTGCCATTCTGGCCGTTGATGACGATCTGACCGGATGGAGTGCGCCCAAGGAACGG
>JBIOID010000193.1:0-3910 GCA_044449585.1 Candidatus Limnocylindrales bacterium | reverse complement strand
TCCCGTGGCTTTGCGACCCCGTCTCGCGGCGGGTGTGCTATTTCGTGGACAGCGGCGCGAGGGCACACCTGGTGGAGCACCCAGCGGGAGCGGCAGTATCGGCCGGATGGCCGCCGGGCACCATGACGAGTTCGTCCTGCGGACGCTCGGCAGAGGGATGGGTCCCCCGGAGGCGCTGGGCTGCAGAGAGGTTGGGAAGGTGGCGGATAGGGCGTGAACCAGAAGGGCCAGAGGGCGGGCGTCGTCGCCCATCGCATCGCAGGCGATCGTTCAGGACACCTTCACCGGGCGAGGGCAGACTGGCTCGACCACGTCCGTTCCCCCGAGGAGCCCACCTTGACCCCCGCTAGTGCGTCGCGAGCGGCGCGATGAGCCGCCGCGCGCGGCCGGCGCCGCCCGCGACACCGCCAGCCGTGCTTGCCGCGGTCGCCATGAGCGTGCTCGCGCTGATCCTCTCCGCGACGGCCCTGTTCGTCACGCTGTCCCGCCCGACGATCCCCGCGGCTGCCGCGCCGAGCGCCAGCGACGTGGCGGTCGGGCCGACGTTCACGCCGCTGCCGACCCTGGCGGCCCCGACGGCGACCGCCGGCGACACCGCCGACGCCGGCCCGAGCCCGACCCTGCTCCATCTTGCGCCGGCCCTGGAGGCGCTGCTGCCGCACAGCGTCAACGGGGTCAACCTCTCGAGCCAGAGCACGACGGGCACGGCCGGACTCGGCACGGACGCCTCGAGCACGGCTCTCATCGCCTCGCTGAAGGGCCTCGGCAAGACGCCGGCGGACCTGCAGATCGGCGAGGCGTACGACGATTCCGGCACGATCGACCTGTCGGTGACCGATTTCCAGGTGACCGGCGTCGACCCGGCGACGCTGCGCCAGGCGATCATCGCGAGTTGGCTGGCGGCCGGCAGCTCGGGTGTCTCGACGACCCAGCAGACGGTCGGCCAGAAGCCGGTCACGACGGTGGACTATGGCGACGGCAGCGCCGACGACTACATGTACGTCCACGGCCCGATCGTCTTCGACGTGAGCACGAGCGATCCCGACCTGGCCGCGCAGGTGTTGACGCAGCTGCCCTGATCAGCCCGTCGGGAGGTGAGCGCGCAGCCAGGCGAGGATGTCCGCCACGACCTGCGGTCCCTCTGGCTCGTTGAGCGTCTCGTGGCGCAGGCCCGGATAGGGCCGTCGCTCCACCCCGGGCAGGCCGCCCAGGATCTCCGAACTCGCCGGCGGGACGATCGTGTCCGCCGCACCGTGGGTCACCAGGGTCGGGATGTGCAGGGCGGCGGCATCGCGCCGCGCCCCATCGATGGCCCCGAACATCTCCGCGGCGAGCCGCGTCGTGGTGCTCGGGTAGACCAGCGGATCGGCGAAGTACGCCTCGCCCACGGCCGGATCCCTGGAGAGCTGGTCGGGGCGGAGTCGGTTGCCGAGGCGCAGCGTGGGGGCGATCCTCGCCAGCCACGGGGCGGCAGCGCGCATCGGGGCCGGCACCGACGCGCCCAGGGCCGGTGAGCTCAGGACGAGCAGGTCCGGCGCTGGACGACCACCGGTGACGTAGGTCAGAGCGATGAGGCCACCCATGGAATGACCCATCAACACACGCGGCAGGTCGCGGGGCAGCGCCGCCAGGCGATCCTGGACGTCGTCGAGATAGTCGTCCCACCGGCGGACCAACGCCCGACGGCCTTCGGAAGCCCCGAAGCCGCGCAGGTCGAAGGCGGCCACGTCGACCCCACCGGCCGCCAGCAGCGAGCCCGTGCGCTCATAGCGCCCCGAGTGCTCGGCGATCCCGTGGACGAGGAGCAGGCGCGCCCAGCTGGCGCCGACCGCGGGCCAGTCCCTCGTGCGCAGGGTCAGGCCATCGCGAGCGACCACGGTGCCGACCTGGCTCATGCTCGTCACCTGGGGATCGCGTCAGCCGGCCGCGAGCCGCACGCGAGCTGCCGCGAGCCAAGCTGGTGCAGCCTTTGCCAGGCGCGCCTTGGCCAGGTTCTCGCGCATGATCCAGCGCACGTCGGGATCGGGCTCCACGAGCCATCGCTCGAACACGGGCACGCCCAGGCCCGGGTCGGCCGCGACCGCGACACTCCAGCCGTAGCCCAGCGCCTGGCGCAGGACCCGCACGTCGACGGCGCGGTGGTCGGACGCGTCCCGTACCTGGGCTGTGAGCTGGTCGAGGATGGCCAGCGTCCCCGCGACGGTCGCCCGGTCCTGCAACAGGCGCGGCTCGCAGAGCGCGGCCATCGCCGCCCGACCCTCCAGAGGCAGGCCGCCGGCCCACCCCTGCATCGCCTCGAGCAGGGCCGCGCGGTCGAGGTCACCCCAGTGCTGCAGGCCGATCGCGACGGCCTCACGCACCCGCCAACGCGGGTCGCGGCTGGCCGTCCGGAGCTCGGGCAGCAGCGCCCGCTCACCCGCCGCCACGAGGCGACCGAGCCCCACGACGCCCACCGCCACGACGAACTCACCGGGCGTGTTGGTCGGTGCGACGGACGGCTCGAGCGCGGCCCAGCGGCGCAGGTCGGCCGGCGACGCACTGGCCGACGCCGCCTCGATCAGCTCCAGGTTGCCCCGTGGCCCGGGCAGGTTCGAGTGGTCGCGCAGGTAGGCTTCCTGATCGGCCGCGGCCACGAACGCCGCCCGCTCCAGGGCGACGCGGCTGGTCACTGCGCGCCCTCGAGGAAGGACCCGGCCGGGGCGAAGAAGGCGCTGCCCGTGACGGCGCTCGTGAAATCCAGGAGCCGATCGTAGTTGCCCGGGGGCCGACCCACGAACATGTTCGACAGCATCAACTCCAGGGGCCGTGGCGCCCGGGCATAACCGATGAAATAGGTCCCACTCTCGCCCCGGGCGACGTCGCCGAAGGGCATGTTGTGGCGCAGGATCTCCACCGCCTGCCCCGCCTCTTCGATGGACGTCAGGGCGTTGTGCGCGTAGGTCGGCTTGACCTCGTCCGGCAACTCGATATCGGACAGCTTGGTCCGCCCGATGATGCCCTCCTGGACCTCTGCCGACAGGGCATCCCACGCATCGAGGCGGTGGATGTATTTCTGCACCATGACGTAGCTGCCGCCGGCGAAGAGCGGATCCTCCGCCCCGACCAGGGCCGCCTCGACCGCCCCCTGGCCGGTCGGATTCTCGGTCCCGTCCACGAAGCCGGTCAGGTCGCGGTCGTCGAAGTAGCGGAACCCGTGGGTCTCATCCTCCACGGTGACCGCCTTCCCGAGCCGCTTCATGATCTGCCGGGCGAGCTCGAAGCACAGGTCGAAGCGCTCGGCCCGGATGTGGAGGAGCACATCGCCGGCCGTCGCCGGGGCGTTGCGCCCTCCGACCGTCAGCGGGCGGAAGGGGTGGAGTTGGGCGGGCCGCGGCGCCCCGAACACGCCATCCCAGGCCTCTGACCCGACCGCCACCACGCAGGACAGCTGACCGGCGAGATCACGGGCGCCGACCGCGCGCACGAGCGCGGCGAGGTCCTGGCACACACCTCGCACCGCCAGCGGACCATCCGCGTCACGTCGGATCGTGAGCACGAGGAAGATGGCGAAGCGGGTGTTGGGCTTGACCACCGGTTGGGGCACCATCGCGTCCTCCTCCGCTCATGCTGATCCCCACGTGGCCCGATACTGCATGACGCGGGGGACCGGGCGCCAGAGCCGAACGGACGTATCGCCGCTGATGGAGGAAGCGCGGGTGGGCGAACCAGGGCTCCCCTCGCGCATCGGGTTCCGGCTCATGGCGCTCAGCCTTGCCCTCACGCGTCGCGGTCCCATCCTCGAGGAGCGCCTGCGCGTCTCCGGCGTCGGCCCGGGCCAGATCGTCCTGGACTACGCGTGCGGACCCGGGTACTACACCATCCCGGCGGCGCGGCTGGTCGGCCCGGCGGGCCATGTCTTCGCACTCGACAT
>JBIOID010000192.1:0-3926 GCA_044449585.1 Candidatus Limnocylindrales bacterium | reverse complement strand
TTCCTGGATCTGCGCTCCAAGGTCAGTTGCTGCGGCGAGCGGGGCCTCCTCGGGCTCGCGTTCTCGCCGTCGTATGCCAGGGACGGCCGGTTCTTCGTCGACTACACGGACACGGCCGGTGATACGGTCGTGGCCGGCTTCACGCGACGCGACGCCGACCACGGTGATCCCACGTCGGAGCAGGTCATCCTTCACATCGCGCAGCCGTATGCCAACCACAACGGCGGTATGGTCACCTTCGGGCCGGACGGCGACCTCTACGTGGGGATGGGCGACGGCGGCAGCGGCGGCGATCCCCAGGGCAACGGCCAGCGCCTTGACACGTTGCTGGGCAAGCTGCTGCGGGTCGACGTCTCCGGTCACCCGTATGCCGTACCGGCCGGCAACCCGTTCGTGGGCCGCAGTGGCGCCCGGCCCGAGATCTTCGACTACGGCCTGCGCAATCCGTGGCGCTACAGCTTCGACCGCCAGACAGGCGACCTGTTCATCGGCGACGTGGGGCAGGACCTGTGGGAGGAGGTGGACGCTGTCCGGGCCGGCAGCCCCGGCGGCCTGGACTTCGGCTGGAACATCATGGAGGGCGATACCTGCTACCAGGCCGCGAGCTGCACGAGGCACGGCCTGACCCTGCCCGTCTACACCTACAGCCACGCCTTCGGGTGCGCCATCGTCGGCGGGTACGTGTACCGCGGCACGACCTACCCAGCGCTCGAAGGTGCATACCTCTTCAGCGACGACTGCTCGGGCCGCATCTGGGGCATGGACGCGGCCACCGCCCTGCGCGGCCCGACCAGCGCGAAGGTCATGCTCGAGTCGGGGCTCACGGTGTCCAGCTTCGGCCAGGATGACGCCGGCGAGCTCTACATCTGCGATCTCGGCGGCAAGCTCTACCACGTGACGGCCGACCCGCCTTAGGGCCTCCCACACGCTCAGGGGGCGCCCGTCAGGTCGGTGAGCTGGTCAGATGCGGAGGCGCACTCGCGCGCTTCCTCGCCCGACCCGTCTGCTGCCTCGTGCGCTTGACCGGCTCGCTGCGTTGTTATTCATCACGAGGATGTGCTGACCAAACAGGCGCCGGATACGAGCCTCCGCTGGCTGCCGCATCCACGTGGCGCATCGGTCGGCTTCCGGGAAGGCCCGATCCGACCCCGTCGAGCCGTCAGCCGGCTCGTCAGCGGCCGGCACATCCGCCTGGCGGATGGATGGCGCCTCGGGCGAGACGCGCGGCGAGTCGGTCCGGTCCGTGCCGGAAGATCGCCAGCCAATCGTGCCGGTCCAGCATGGAGCGATGACGACCCGTGAGCGTCCCGGCGACCGTGCCGCCTTCAGGGCGGTGCGCGACCTCGTCCGCATCGGGGAGGAGGTGCGGGTCGCTCGCCAGAGTAGTGGCCTCAGCCAGGCGCGGGTCGCCAAAGCTGCCGGTGGATCGCAGGCGCAGCTGAGCCGGCTCGAGCACGGACGGGTCCGGCACCTCGACGTCCTCACGCTTTCCAGGGTCTTGGCGGTCACTGGCCTGCGGTTGAGCATCCGGACGTTCCCCGAGGGTTCGCCCATCCGGGACGCCGCCCACGTCGCGCTGCTCACCCGCCTGAAGGGCCGCCTGGCGCCCGTCTGGACCTGGAGTCTCGAGGTACCCGTCCGTCCAGACGCGGATCCGCGCTCGCCAGGCTTCGACCCGCGGAGGTGGGACGCGGTCGTGACCATCCCCCAGGCCTCCGTCGCGTTCGAGGCGGAGACGCGCCTGTACGACGCCCAGGGCCAGATCGGGCGGGCCAGGTCCAAGCAGGCCGTCGGCAGCACCGACCGGCTCGTCCTTGTCATCGCGGAAACGCATCACAACCGGCGCGTGCTGCGCGAGATCAGGACGCTCGTGCGGGACGACTTTCCCCTCGCGGGTCGCGCCGTCCTCGCGGCTCTGGGGGACGGCCGGGACCCGGGCGCGAACGGGATCGTGGTGCTCTGACCGAAGCTTTCAGGTGGCCGCCGTAAGCCGAGCGGACGGCGCGCGCCCGGCGGGAGTCGTGGCGTTCGGCCCACGACACCTTGCCAGGTCAGATCCCCGGTCCGCTCCCGCCGGCCAGTTCGGCCAGCCCCCACAGGTCGCGCCACACGAGATCCGGCTGGGTGCCGGGCGGTGTCGCCTCGACATGCCGGTTGACCCAGGCCGTGCCCATCCCGTGGCGGGCGGCCGGGCCGATGTCGTACTTGAAGCCGAAGGCCACGTGGAGGATGGCCGTGGGTGGCTCGCCGAGGCGGTCCAGGACGTAGTCGAAGACCCTGTCGGCCGGCTTGTAGGCGCCGCAGTCCTCGGCCACGATCACGTCGTCGAACGGCAGATCGAGCTGGCGCAGCGTGCGGGCCATGATCGCGCGGTCGGTGTTGGAGACGATCACCAGTCGCAGCCCGGCTGACCGCGCCCGGAGCAGGGCAGGCCGCGTGTCCGGGAACGGCTGCCACGAACCCATGGCCGCGGCCAGGCCCTCGCCGTCCTCGGCGCGATACGCGTAGCCACGCTCCCGGCACCAGGCCTGCAGGCTGGAGGCCAGGATCGCCGCGTACGGCCGATACGACCCAGCCAGCAGCTCGAACTGGATGGCTTCCCATCGATCGCGCAGCGCCTGGCCGGGTCCCGGGTCGACGTCACCCGCCCGCAGCGCCAACTGGTCGAGGAACGAGGCGGCGCCGCCCTCCCAGTCGACCAGCGTGCCGTAACAGTCGAAGGTGGCTACGCGGTACCGGTTCACGGGGCGAGCGCCTCGATGGCCGGGCCGTAGGGCACCTTGCCATCCGGGCCGATGGGGATCAGCGCCACGTGGTCGGCACCCGCCTCGCGCATGGCTGCCACGCGGGCGCCGATGACGGCCCGATCGCCGATGGCCACGATGTCGCGCACCACGCGCTCGCGGCCGGGCGCCGCGAGGTCATCCTCCGTGTACCCGCATTCGAGCAGGTTGGCGCGGTAGTTGGTCAGGCTGAGGTACCAGCGCGCATAGATGCGGGCCGCGGCGAGGCCGGTCGCCGGGTCGCTGTCCAGGACCACCGGCAGGGCCACCACCAGGAGCGGGCGGACCGCCCGTCCGGCGCCGCCCGCCGCGTCATCGGCCCAGGCTCGCGCGCGCCGGATGTAGCTGACCGGCACGAAGAAGGGGAAGGTGCCGTCGGTCCGCGACGCCGCCAGCTCGACCATGCGCCGGCGGAGCGCCGCGAGGATGAGCGGCGGTTCCTGCGCGGGCAGCGGAGCCGTGTAGGGCGCCGCATCGTAGGCGTCCAGGTAGCGCGCCATCGTCGGCACGGGCGCCAGGTAGTCGTGGCCTCGTTGCGGCCCGACCCGCTCCGGGTGCGAGACGCCCAGTCCGAGCACGAAGCGCCCGCCGGAGAGGTCGGCCATCGCACGCGCGCCGGCGTGGGCCGCGACCGCATCCCGGGCGTAGATGCTGGCGATGCCCAGCCCGATCGTCACGCGACTGGTCAGCTGGCTCAAGGCGCCGAGCAAGGCGAACGGCTCCCGGCCGGTCGTCTCGTTGATCCACAGGGTGTCGTAGCCGCCGGCCTCCACCCGGCGGGCGTGCTCGGTCACCTGGTCAGCCGTCAGGCCATCGAGGCCGGACCAGATGCCGAGCGCCCCCAGTGTCGTCATGCCGCCAGACTAGCGGACCTGGGCCGGACCCTGGCCCTCCGGACGATGCTTGGCCGCGTACATGCGCCGGTCGGCCACCTCCGCCGCGCCCTCCAGATCGGTCCGGGTGCGCGCGGTGGCCGAGCCCATCGACAGGCCCAGGGTCACGCCCGGCAGGGGGCCCTGCCAGGTCGCCGCGGCGTGGCCCACGCGCTCGACGAACATGTGCGCACCGGCCTCGTCGGTCTCGGGCAACAGCACCATGAACTCGTCGCCGCCGACGCGCGCCACGACGTCCGTCGCCCGGGCC
>JBIOID010000191.1:0-3928 GCA_044449585.1 Candidatus Limnocylindrales bacterium | reverse complement strand
CTGGTCGTCGAGCAGCGCTGGATCAAGGAGATCGACATCAACCCGTTGCTCGCCTCCCCGGAACGGCTGCTCGCCCTCGACGCGCGCGTGGTGTTGCACGACCCGACCGTGTCTGAGGCCGATCTGCCGCGGCTGGCCATCCGACCGTATCCGCGCCAGTACGTCCAGCCGTGGACGGCCCCCGATGGCGCCACCGTGCTGATCCGGCCGATCCGGCCGGAGGACGAGCCATCGATGGTGCAGTTCCACGCCGAGCTCACCGAGGCGACCGTCTACTCGCGCTACTTCGAGCACCTGGGCCTCTCCCAGCGCACCGCGCACGAACGCCTCACCCGCATCTGCTTCAACGACTACGACCGCGAGATCGCCCTGGTGGCGGAGGAGACCGACCATCCCGATGGGCCTCGCATCGTCGCCGTCGCCCGGCTGTCGAAGGCCCACGCGCGCCCGACGGCCGAGTTCGCCGTCCTTGTCGCCGACCGCTGGCAACGGCGGGGGCTGGGCGTCGAACTCCTCCGCCGGCTGGTCGCGATCGGCCGCGCCGAGGGTCTCGAGCAGCTGTTCGCGGAGATGCTGTCGGGCAACATGGCGATGCGTCGAACGGCCGAGGCGGCCGGGTTCACGATCGTCGAGGACGCGCCGGCATCGACCGTTCGAGCGGAGCTCACGCTCAGCCGGTGACGGTCCCCGGCCAGCGGGCCTGGATGGCGGCGGCGGTCATCCCTTCGACCGCGACGCTCTTGTCACGGCGCCTGGCGCCGCCGACGAGGCGCACGGCGCTGCGGGGCAGGTCGAGCTCGCGGGCGATGAGGCGCACGAGGGCCGTGTTGGCCGCGTCATCGACCGGCGCGGCGGTCACCCGTGCGTGCAGCGCCCCGTCGGGCCCGACGCCGTCCACGCGGTCGGCGCCGCCACGCGGCGTGAGCCGGACCCGGAACCGCACCTCCTGGCTGGCCATGCGGCGGCCATCGTCGCATGCCGGATCGTCCGCCCGGCACGTGCGACCATAAGGTGATGCCGGAAGCGCCCGAGATAGCTCGAGACCTGCTGCGCGTGGCCGTGATCGGGACGGGCTTCATCGGCCCCCATCACGTCGACGCCGCGCGTCGCACCGGCTACGCGCGAGTCGCCGTGCTGGCCGGGTCCGACCCGACCCGGACGGCACGGCGGGCGGCCGAGCTGGGCGTCGATCGCTGGTCGACCGACGCTGACGCGGTCATCGGAGATCCCGATATCGAAATCATCCACGTCTGCACGCCCAACAACACGCACGTGTCGTTGGGTCGCGCGGTGATGGAGGCGGGCAAGCACCTCGTCCTCGAGAAGCCGGTCGCCCTCGACCGGGCCGGGGCAGCGGCCCTGGTCCAGGCGGCCGCCCGACACGGTCGGCACGCCATGGTGGCCTTGACGTACCGGGGTTATCCGATGGTCCGCCGTGCCCGCGAGCTGGCCGCCGCTGGCGAGCTCGGCGACATCCGCCTCGTGCGCGGCGGCTACATCCAGGATTGGCTCTCCGAGCCCACCGACTACAACTGGCGGCTCGAGCCCGAGTTCGGCGGTCCTTCCCGGGCCGTCGCGGACATCGGCACCCACTGGTTCGATACCGCGGAGTTCATCTCCGGCGTGCGGGTGGAGGCCGTGCTGGCGGACTTCGCGACGCTGATCCCGGTACGCCTGCGGCCGCGCGACGCCAGCGCGGCGTTCGCCGGTGCGGACGGTCCGGGCGATCCAGTCGCGGTCCGCTCCGAGGATGCCGCCACGATCCTCCTGCGGTTCACGTCCGGCGCCCGTGGCGCGTGCGTGATCAGCCAGGTCAGTCCGGGCATGAAGAACGACCTGCGCGTGGAGATCGATGGCTCCCGCCAGTCGATGGCCTGGCGCCAGGAGGCGCCCGAGCGCCTGTGGCTCCGATCGCGTCACGAGGCGCGCCTGTTGGTCCGCGATCCCGGGGATGAACAGCCGGCCGCCGGGGTCCCCTCGTTGCCGGCCGGGCACCCGGAAGGGTGGGGCGATGCCCTGCGCGACCTGTTGCGCCCGTTCTATGGGGCGGTCGTGGCGGGCGATCCCCCGTCGATCGACGACGCTCCGTATCCGACCCTGGTCGACGGCGCCCGGAGCATCGACTTCGTGGAGGCGGCGGTTGCCTCCGCAGCCGCCGGAAGCTGGACGGCCATCACGCCATAGCCTGGCGGACGGCTACCCTTGGTGGCGATGCGCGGTACCCGTGGACCTCCCGCTCCTGCTGGCGGCCATGTGCTTCGCCGTCATCACCGGTGCGAATGATGGCGCCTCGCTCATCGCGCTCAACCTGGACGGTAAGGCACTGGCCCCCCTGACAGCGCTCGCGCTGCTCGTCTTCGCGGTCGTGGTGGGGCCGTTCCTGCTGGGCACCGCCGTGGCCACGACGTATGCGCGCGGGCTCGTCGCCTTCGGCGGAGAAGGTGGGTCGTCGGCCCTTCTGTGCGCGGTCATCGCCGCCATCGGTGTCGTGTTCGTGATGTCGCGGCTGGAGCTGCCGACGAGCGTGACCCAGGCCCTGACGGGTGCCATCGTCGGCGCCGGCATCGGTCGGGACCTGCCGGTTGACTGGAGCACCGTCGCCCGGGTGCTGATCATCCTGGTGGTCGCGCCGATCGTGAGCGGCGGCCTGGCCTATGGCATCGCCCTCCTGCTGGCGCATGCCCCACCGCGCAGCGGTCTGGCCACCCATCTGCGCCCGGTGCACGCCGTCAGCTTCCTGCTGCAGTGCACCGCCTATGCCGCGAACGATGCCCAGAAGATGACGGCCATCATGGCCGTGGCCCTGGGCATGGTGACCACGCAGGTCGTGCCCGTCATCGGTGCGCAGGCCCTCATCGGGCTCCTCTTCTTGGGCGGTTCGCTGTTCGGGGTGCGCGGCCTGGCCAGCCGTCTCGGCCTGCGGCTCATGCCCGTCCGGCCGCTCAACGCGATCACCGCGGGGTTCGCCTCGGCGACCGCGGTGCTCGCCAGCGCGTCCGTAGGCGCCCCCGTTTCGATGGCCCAGGCCAACGCCGCGGGCCTGGTCGGCTCGGAGCTGGTGCTCGAAGGCTACCGGCGGGTGCGCTGGGCGCAGGCCGCGCGCATCGGACTGGCCTGGATCACGACCCTGCCGGCGGCCGTGGTGGCCGCGGCGGTGCTCGGCGCGGCTACGCTGGGCCGACCATGAACCTGGTGCCCCGCATCGTGCGCGACCTGACCAGCAGCGCCAGCCAGCGGTTCATCGCGCACCTTGACGGCCAGCTGCGGGCGACCATGGCCGGGGCTGCACTCGTGCGCCAGGCGGTGGCCGGCGAGGTGGCCCGGGCGGCCGCCGTCGAGCAGATGCGGGAGATCGAGCACCAGGGCGACGCGTTCCGCCTGGACCTCATCCGGGAGCTGAACCGATCGATCGTGACCCCGATCGATCGCGAGGATCTCTTCCGCCTGGCGCGCTCGATCGACGACATCCTGGACAACCTGCGCGATTTCCTGCGCGAGTGGGACCTCTTCGAGATGGAGCCGTGGGCGGCCATCGGGCCGGTGATCGATGCGGTCGTGGCGGCCCTCGTCGAGATGCAGGGCGCGGTGGCCATCATGGCCTCCGAGCCGGCCCATATCAACGCCCGCGCGATGGCCGCGAAGAAGGCGGGCAACGGGATCCGCCGCCTGTACGAACTCGAGCTGGCCGCCTTGTACCGCGAGCCGGTGAGCACGGCCATGCTGAAGCAGCGCGACCTGCTGCGCCGGCTCGACGTGGTCGGCCTCCGCTTCGGGGAGGCGGCCGACATCCTGTCGGATGCGGCCGTCAAGCGCGCCGACTCCTGAGGGGGTCGTCGGCCCGGGTGCGCGGTCAGCGGCGCCCTCGCGGACGGTCGATGGGTGGCCTGGGATCGGGGCCCATGCGTATCTCGTCGGCGTCGGCGCGGCG
>JBIOID010000190.1:0-3974 GCA_044449585.1 Candidatus Limnocylindrales bacterium | reverse complement strand
CTGGGCGCCATCGTCGCCATCCTCGTGCAGCCGATGGCCGGCTCGATCAGCGATTACACCATCTCGCGCTGGGGGCGCCGCAAGCCCTACATCGTCATCGGCTCGTCGCTCGACCTGCTGTTCCTGGTGGGCCTCGCCACCAGCAACCTCCTGGTCGCCATCGGCGCCTTCTACCTCCTGCTGCAGTTCAGTTCGAATTTCGCGCAGGGACCGTTCCAGGGCTACGTGCCCGACCTCGTGCCGCCCCAGCAGGTCGGCCTGGCCAGCGCGCTGGTGGGCATCATGTCGGTGCTCGGCCCGATCACCGGCACGATCATCGTGGCCATCCCGCTGGGCATGACCCCCCCTGGGCAGCACGCTGACTTCACCGTCGCGACGATCGCCCTCGGTGTCATCGAGCTGACCACGGCCATCGTCACCGCCGTGACCGTCAGGGAGGGCCGTCGGGCGAAGGACCGGGCCGGTCGAAGCTGGCGCGAGATCGCCTTCGAGACCTGGGGTCGGGACGTGCTGAAGGAACGCAGCTTCATGTACCTGGTCGGCTCGCGCCTGTGCATCCTGGCCGGCGTGAGCATGTTCACCCGGGAGATCGACCTCTTCATGCTCAATGCCCTCGGGCTCGACGACCAGAGTCGGAGCTTCTGGCTGCGCGTGGCGTCGATCGTGCTGGGGGCGGTCGTGGTCATCAGCTGCATACCTGCCGCGCGCCTCTCCGACCGGTTCGGGCGCAAACGGCTGATCTTCGTCGCGTGCGCCATCGGGGCCACCGGATCCGGCATCATCGCCCTCGCACCGGGCATCCCCGTGACGCTGGCCGGCGCGATCCTCGTGGGCATCGCCGGCGGGACGTTCCTGTCGGTCGACTGGGCGCTCATGACCGACATCATCCCCAAGGCAGATTCGGGTCGCTACATGGGCCTCAGCAACGTGGCCACGGGGCTCGCGGGGACCGTGGCCGTCCTGAGCGCGGGCGTGATCGTCTTCGTGGTCGCGAACACCTTCGGGACAACGGCCCTGGGGACGCGCCTGGCCTTCGTGATGGCGATCGGCCTCTTCGTCCTGGGCGCGGTCCTGCTGCGGCCGGTCGACCCGCATCGCCGCGAGGATGGGCCAGAGCCGCGCGTCGACTACGCGCCGGAGCCGGCCACCGCATGAAGCCGGACGGGGGCGACGCCGCCTTCCGCGATCGCCTGCCGCCGTGGCGCCGCGCGCTGCGCTACGACGTCGCGCGCCTGGCGATGCGGCTGGTCGTGGGCGCCTACCTGCGCGTGCGCGTCGGCGGGCCCGGGGAACTGCCGACGGCACCGTGCGTCGTGTGCTTCAACCACCTCAGCTGGGCCGATCCCTTCGTCCTGTACGCCATCTGGCCGCGCCGGCCGCGCCTCTACGTGTACGGCCCCAAAGAGGCGGACCTGCGCACGGGTCGGCGCAACCGGCTGATCGGCTGGCTCGGCACGGCCGTGCCCTTCGAGCCCGGCAAGCGCAACCTGCTGGCGTCGGCACGCCGCGGCCTGCAGGTCCTGGAAGCGGGGCACGTGCTGGCCATCGCCGGCGAGGGGCGTCTGTCGGAGGACGAGGGCGTCGTGCTGCCCATCCAGGAGGGCGTCGCGTTCTTCGGCATCCGGGCCGGGGTGCCCATCGTCCCCGTCGGGCTGGTCGGGACGCGCTGGCTGCGCTTCGGCGGTCGCGTCGAGGTGCGCGTCGGTCGGCCGATCGACCCGACCGGGTCGACTGCCGATCAAGCGACCCTGCACGAGCTCAGCGAGCGGGTCCGGACGGACTTGGAGGCGCTGGTCGCACCGCCCCGCCAGGCCGCGGCGCCGGGGCCCTTCGGCCGGTGGCTGACCGATGTCTTCGCGGATCGGCCGTGGCGGACGGCTGATCCGCCGGAGCCGCCGGCCGGCTGACGAGCGGGCATCATAGACGCGTGGCCAGATGCGGCTGATCTCCTACCGATCCCCGGGCGGGCCACGACTGGCCGTGCTCGTGGGCGAACGCGCCCTGCCCGCCGCCGACCTGGATGCGGGCGGCGTGACCACGATGGGCGAGCTGCTGGCGGGCGGTGAGCCGGCCCTCGCGGCGTTGCGCGCCGCGAGTCGCGCCGTGGCCGCCGAACCGGCCCGGCTCGCATCGATGGGCCGCCCCCTGGCGGACCTGCGCCTGGCGGCACCCGTGCCGCGACCGGGCAAGGTGGTGGCCATCGGCCGGAACTACGCCGACCACGCGGCCGAGGGCGGGGCCGCCCCACCGTCCGCACCCCTTATCTTCGCCAAGTGGCCCTCGTCCGTGATCGGGTCGGGCGACGAGATCCGCTGGGACCCGGCGTTGACGGCGCAGGTCGACTACGAGGCGGAACTGGCGGTGGTCATCGGGCGGTCGGCGCGTCGGGTGGCGGACGCGGACGCGATGGCCCATGTCCTGGGCTACACGTGCCTCGACGACGTCTCGGCGCGCGACCTGCAGTTCGGCGACCGCCAGTGGGTGCGCGGCAAGTCGCTCGACACGTTCTGCCCCATGGGCCCGGTGCTGGTCACGCTCGACGAGTTCGTCGACCCGGACGACCTGGCCGTCTCATGTCGCGTCAACGGCGAGATGGTACAGGCCGGTCGCACCTCGCACATGATCTTCAACGTCCGCCAACTCGTCAGCTACTGCTCGCAGGCCTTTACGCTGGAGCCGGGCGACGTCATCGCGACGGGCACGCCGGCCGGGGTGGGCGTCTACCGCGACCCGCCTCGTTTCCTGGCCGACGGCGACGAGGTGCGCGTGGCCATCGAGGGCATCGGCGAGCTGGTCAACGTCTGCCACATCGAGCGCTCATGACCGACGCGGTCGCCGCGCAGGCCGACGTGCTGGTGGTCGGCGGCGGGATCCTCGGGCTGGCCACGGCCTACCAGCTGCTCGGTCGGCGGCCGGATCTGCGCCTCGTCCTGATCGAGCGCGAGGCGACCCTCGCGGCCCACCAGTCGGGCCACAACAGCGGCGTGCTGCACGCCGGGCTGTACTACCCGCCGGGTTCGCTCAAGGCGCGCCTGTGCCGCGAGGGCAAGGCCGAGCTGGAGGCCTTCGCGCTGGCCCACGGCGTCCCGTTCGCGCAGCCGGGCAAGCTGGTGGTGGCGCTCGACGTCGCGGAGCGGCCGCGCTTCGAGGCGCTGCGCGCCCGGGCGGAGGCCAACGGCGTGCCCGGCCTGGCGGTCGTGGGCCCGGAGCGGATGCGCGAGCTCGAACCACATGCGGTCGGTCGGCGCGGCCTGTGGAGCCCGAGCACCGGCATCATCGATTACGCGCGCGTGTGCGCGGCGCTGGCTGACGAGGTGCGCGGCCGGGGCGGCACGATCGAGCTGGGGCGGGCGCTGACCGGCGCGACGGCCCGCGGCGCCGGGGTCGTGGCCCACACCAGCCGGGGCGACCTGGTCGCCGGCGGTCTGGTCGTCTGCGCCGGCCTGTGGGCCGACGAGGTGGCCGCGCGCACGGGCGACGCCCGCGACCCGCGCATCGTGCCCTTCCGCGGCGACTACTACACGCTCAGCGACGATGCGCGGGGCCTCGTGCGCGGCCTCATCTACCCGGTGGCCGATCCGCGCTTCCCGTTCCTGGGCGTGCATTTCACCAAGCGCATCGACGGCGCCGTGTGGGCCGGGCCGAATGCCGTGCTGGCCATGGCGCGGGCCGGCTATCGCCGGCGCGACGTGGCCTGGCGCGACCTGGCGGCCACGCTCGCCTTCCCCGGGTTCCTGCGCCTGGCGGCGCGCTATGCGCGCACCGGGGCGGCGGAGATGTGGCGCGACGTCTCCAAGGGCGCCTTCCTGGCCGCCCTGCAGCGCTACGTACCCGAGCTGCGCGGCGACCAGATCCGCTTCGGGCCGTCGGGCGTGCGCGCCCAGGCCCTCGACCGCGACGGCACCCTGGTGGACGACTTCCGCCTCGGCGGCGCGGACCGTGTGCTGCACGTGCGCAACGCCCCCTCGCCGGCG
>JBIOID010000189.1:0-3980 GCA_044449585.1 Candidatus Limnocylindrales bacterium | reverse complement strand
GCGCAGCAGTACGACCTCGTGCTCAACGGCTGGGAGCTGGGCGGTGGGTCGATCCGCATCCATCGGCGCGATCTGCTGGCTCGCTCGTTCGGCCTGATGGGCCTCTCCGCGGAGGACATGCAGGCCAAGTTCGGGGCGCTGCTCGACGCGTTCGAGTACGGCGCGCCGCCGCACGGCGGCATCGCCCTGGGCGTGGACCGCTGGGCCGCGCTGCTCACACGCCAGACGAATATCCGCGAGGTGATGGTCTTCCCCAAGACGCAGTCGGGCAGCGACCTGATGCTCGATGCGCCCTCACCGGCCGACCCCGCGCAGTACGCCGAGCTGGGGCTGCGCTACGTGGGCTCGGTCGAGCCACGATGAGCGGGCTCTCGCGCGAGGAGGTCGCGCACATCGCCCACCTCGCCCGGCTGGGTCTGACGGATGCGGAGCTGACGCGCCTGATGGGCCAACTCGATCACATCCTCGAGCAGTACGCCGTGTTGGCCGCGCTCGATACCGAGGCCATCGCGCCGACGGCGCAGACGATCGAGCTGGAGAACATCCTGCGCGACGACGTGCCCCAGCCGGGCCTGCCCGTCGAGGTGGCCCTGGCCGGCGCGCCGGAACGGATCGGCGACCACCTGGTCGTGCCGGCCATCCTGGCCGACCAGGGCGGCTGATGGCCAACGAGGCGTCGGTCCGGCTCACACGTCTGTACGCCTGGCAGATGGCCGACGGGCTGCGACGTGGCGCGTGGTCCTCGCGCGAGCTGGCCGAGGCACACCTGGCGCTGGCCCACCGGCAGGCGTCGGCGCTCAACGCGTGGACGTCGCTCGACGATGACGGTGCCCTGGCCGCCGCCGAGGCGGCCGATGCGACCCTGCGGGCGCGTCGCACGATGGGTCGCATGGATCTCGCCGCGCTGCCGCCGCTCCACGGCATCCCGGTCGCGTTGAAGGACCTGGTCGTCACCAAGGGCCGTCCGTCGACGGCCGGCAGCCGCATCCTGGCCGGCTTCAGCGGGCCCTACGACGCCCACATCGCAGAACGCCTGCACGACGCCGGGGCGGTCGTGCTGGGCAAGACCAACATGGACGAGTTCGCCATGGGCTCGTCGACCGAGCACTCCGCCTGGGGCCCGACCAGCAACCCGTGGGACCTCACGCGCGTGCCCGGTGGCAGCAGCGGCGGATCGGCGGCGGCGGTAGCCGCCTTCCAGGCCCCGGTCGCCATCGGCACCGACACCGGCGGGTCGATCCGCCAACCGGCCGCGCTGACCGGGGTGGTCGGCCTGCGGCCGACATACGGACGCGTCAGCCGCCACGGCATCATCGCCTTCGCCAGCTCACTCGACCAGGTCGGGCCGCTCGGGCGGGACGTGCGTGATGCGGCCATGCTGCTCGGTGCCGTGGCCGGGCGTGACGCGCGTGACTCGACATCGGCGCCGCAGCCGGTGCCCGACTACGCGGCCGCGCTGCCGGGTGACGCCGAGGCGGCGGCCAGCCTGCGCGGCGTGCGCCTGGGGATGCCGCGGCAGTACTTCGCGGCGGGCCTGGAGCCGGGTGTCCAGACGCGCGTGCAGGAGGCCGTGGCGGCCCTGGCCGCAGCGGGCGCGGAGGTCGTCGAGGTCGATCTGCCGCACACGGAGTTCGCCCTGGCGACCTACTACATCATCGGTCCGGCCGAGGCCTCGGCCAACCTGGCCCGCTACGACGGCGTCCGCTACGGCTTCAGCGTGCGTGACGGGGACGTGCTGGCGGATTACCTGGCGACGCGCGGGCAGGGCTTCGGCGACGAGGTCAAGCGCCGCATCATGCTCGGCACGTACGCGTTGTCGGCCGGCTACTACGACGCGTACTACATCAAGGCCCAGAAGGTGCGCACGCTCATCAAGCGCGACTTCGACCTCGCCTTCGAGCGGGTCGATGCGCTGGTCGCCCCGACCAGCCCGACGGTCGCCTTCCCCATCGGGGCGCGGCTCGACGACCCGGTGGCGATGTACCTCTCGGACGCGTGCACGTTGCCGGTGAACGTGGCCGGGCTGCCCGGCCTGTCCGTGCCGTGCGGTCTGGCGGACGGCCTCCCGGTCGGTCTGCAGTTCATCGGGCGCGCCTGGGCGGAGGACCGGTTGCTGGCCCTCGGGCGGGCCTACGAGGCGATCACCGCCGACGCCCCGTGGCGAGGACTGGAACCCGCCGCGCTCGCGCTGCTGGATGACCCGGCCACGCCGCCCGCGGCCGGACGGCTGGCCGCCAGGCAGGCGGCCGCCTGATCCGGGCCGAAGCGCCCGCCGCTGGGCGACCATCGGCTCTGCCCACGAATCGCGCCGAAGCGTCAAGCTAACAGATCAGGAGGTGTGGAGCATGATTCGTCGTGCCTTGTTCTTGGGCGCCGCCCTTGGGGCTTCGTCCGTCGCGGCCTGGGGTCTGGCCGTGCGACCGTGGTGGCGTTCCTGGGGTGTCGTGCCGGCAGAGGCCGAGCGACCGCTGCCGGGCGACGACCTGGTGGCCGACCCGTCGGTGACCGAGACGCGCGCCATCACCATCGACGCGCCACCAGAGACCGTATGGCCATGGCTCGCCCAGATGGGCTACGGCCGGGCCGGCTGGTACAGCTACGACCAGCTCGACATGGACGGCCACAGCAGCGACTACATCGACGCGCGCTGGCAGGCCCTCGACGTGGGCACCGTCCTGGCGACCCATCCGGGCGGCGGCTTCGTGGTGCGCGTCCTGGAGCCTGGCCGGGCGCTCGGGCTGTACATCGACACGGAGCTCGCGACCGAGCAGGCCGCCGCGGCCAAGGCCGCCAACACGGGGCTGGAGACCGCGCCGGCCAATGTGCGACGCACCGGCGGCATGCTCGCGTCGGCGACACCGCCGGACTTCAAGGTCTCGTGGACCTTCGTGCTCGAGCCGACCGACGCAGGCAGCACCCGCCTCATCGAGCGCATCCGGGGCACATTCGTCGTGCCCGACCGGCCGACCGTGCGTGGTCGCGATCCGATGCAGATGGCCTGGCCGCTGATGGGCTTCGGCGTCTTCGTCATGATGCGCAAGCAGCTGCTCGGCATCAAGGCACGCGTCGAAGGGTTCGGCGGCGCGGAGGAGCGACCGGTCATCACGCCGGCTCCGCAACCGGCCGCCTGACGGGTCGACACCTCCCCGGCACGGGCCAGGGGAGGGTGGCGCTCGGCACGGACGCGGCCGGGCGCCACGGCGACCGTATACTCCAAGCGATAGCGTCAGCCTGCCTCGAGGCGCCATGACCACCGAGTCGCCCGTCCGTTCGCATCGCCTGGCCGGTCGTGTCGACGCGGTGCCGCCCTCCGGCATCCGCCGGTTCTTTGACGTGATCGCCACCATGCCCGACGTCATCAGCCTGGGCGTGGGCGAACCCGACTTCACGACGCCGCCACAGATCATCGAGGCCGGCGTCCGCTCGCTGCGCTCCGGCCGGACGCACTACACCAGCAACTACGGCACGCTCGAGCTGCGCCGGGCCCTGTCGGCGCACCTGCAGCGGCTGTACGACGTCGAGTACGACCCGGAGGGTGAGCTGCTCATCACGGTCGGCGCGTCGGAGGCGGTGGCGGTGGCCATGGCCGCCCTGGTCGATCCGGGCGACGAGGTCGTGCTGCACGAGCCCTCCTACGTCGCGTACACGCCGGCCATCGTGTTCAACGGCGGTCGGCCGGTGCCCGTGGCGACCAACGCGGCCGACCGGTTCGCGCTCGACCCGGCGGCCGTCGAGGCGGCCATCACGCCGCGCACGCGTGTGCTGTTCCTGGGTTATCCCTGCAATCCGACTGGCGCGGTGCTGGACGAGAGCACCCTGCGGGCCCTGGCCGACATCGCCGTGAGGCACGACCTGCTGGTGGTCAGCGACGAGATCTACGACCGCCTCGTGTACGGCGGCCATCGACATCGTGCGTTCGCCTCGCTCCCCGGCGCGCGCGACCGGACCGTGCTCATCGGCGGCTTCTCCAAGGCCTATGC
>JBIOID010000188.1:0-3996 GCA_044449585.1 Candidatus Limnocylindrales bacterium | reverse complement strand
GGGCTTGGGCTTGGCCGTCGGCTTGGGCGTCGGGGTGGGGGCCGGCGCGCAGCCGGAGACGCCAGAACCGCTGCCACTGCCGCTGCCTGACGCGGCGGGGACCAGATAGGCCCTGGCGGGCATCGTGCCGGAGGGCGGGAACAACCTGGCCGCCAGCGCCCGGATGGCGGTCACATCGGGGATCTGGATCGAGCCGCGGTAGTCGGAACCCGGCTTCACGTAGGGATGGCCGATCACGGTCCGGTACGTCTGCGCTCGCCCGACATCGGCCATCGTATTCGCCAGGCCGGGCAGCACCGAGCGGGGCACGTTGGTGATGATGGTGCCGCTCAGCGCCTGCAGCAGGCCGACCGGGTCGCGCAGGAAGCGGCCGTGGACGATCGCGTCGCGGATGCCCGACAGGACCTCCTGCTGGCGCGCCGCCCGGGTGAAGTCGGATTCGCCGCTGGCCTTGCGCACGCGGGCGTAGGCCAGCGCCTGGTTGCCGTTGAGATGGTGGTGCCCGGCCGTGATGGCGAACCCGTTGGGGTATCCGTACTCGTGATACGTCGGGTCGCAGAACGCGTGCGCCACGTTGACATCGACGCCGCCCAGCCTGTTGACGACGTTGACGAAGCCCTGCAGGTTGACCTGCGCGTAGTAGTCGATCTTGAGGTTCAGCAGGGTCCCCAGGGCGCCCATCAGCACGTCATGGCCGTCGCCGCTGGAGCCGGGGAACTGCGCCCTGTGCAGCCGCGCGAAGGCCAGCAGCGAATTGATCTTGGGCTTGAAGACACGCCCGTCGGGGAGCGGCACGTTGACCGTGTCACGAGCGACCGAGACCATCGAGACGGTCTGCGTCACGGGGTCGAGCGAAGCCACGATCAGCGTGTCGGTCAGGTAGGTGCTCCGGCCGACCCCGCTGTCGACGCCGATCAGCAGCACGTTCAGCCGCGGGGGGCCGCTGGGCGACGGCGCCGGCGACGGCGTCAGGCTCGGGCTGGGCTGGTCCGTCGCGAAATCGCTCGGGTCGGGCGACGCCGGCGCGGCGCTCGGTTGCCAGGCCCCGGCCGTGCCGGGGTCGGTGACGAAGACCGAGTCGGCGGTCTCGCGTGCTACGTTCGTGACCCACCCGGCGTACGCCTGGGGCACCACCAGCAGCAGCCCGAGCAACGTCACGGGGATCAGTTCCCAGTGCCGCACTCGTGGCAGGGAGGGGGCCCACAGCACGTCCGCCGTGGCCGCGAGACGCCACAGCAGCAACGCGGCCTGGAGGCCCAGGAGCAGCCAGATGACGGTCGGGTCGAGCAACTCCGCCACGAACTGGGCGGGCGTCGTCGTGACGGCCACGAACCCGGCCACCAGCAGGAGCACGACGATGGGTGCGCCGAAGATGGCCGCCCGTCGATAGCGATGCGTGACCAGCTGCCCAAGCCCCGGCACGAGCGCGCTCAACAGGGCCGGGAAGTAGCGCCGCTGCAGGACGGTGGTGGGCGGCGCGGCAGGGGCCGGGGACGTGACGGCGGTCGGCGACTCGGCGGGAACCTCGGATGTCACGGCGTCCGGCGGATCGTCCGAGGCGGGCGCAGTCGGCGCCGGCCCCTCCCCGGGTGGTTCGAGCGGCAGCACGCCGCGCAGGGTAGCAGGTCGCTGTAGGCTAGCCACCTCGAGCATGCGCGTACGTGGTACGAGGCGCAGGGCGATCTGGCGGGCGTGGTGCGCGTGGCGTGGGCGCAGGGTCGCCTGCTCATCGATCAAGGCCAGCCGGCCAACGCCATCCGGGCCATGGAAGTCGGGGTCGGGGCGGGCCCGGGAGCTGCGTCCGCCCCCGCCTATCCGGCTCTGCTCGCGGAGCTGTCCAGGGCCTACTCGTTCACCGATGATCCCCGTGCCCTCGAGTCGGCCGACCGGGCCCTGGCCTTGGCGGAGGCACGCGACATCCCTGCCGCCGTCGCCGAGGCGCTCATCGATCGGGCCCTGGCCTCGGGGAACGGCTGATCGAGACGCAGGTGCTGGCGCTCGACGGACGCCTCGAACAGGCATACGACGCGGCCATGCAAGGAGCCCGCATGACCAGCTACGAGTACCCCAACAGCCTGTGGGCCGCCCGGGTGGCGCTATGGCTCGGCGACCGCGAGAGGGCATTGGTGGCGCTGGAGATCAACCTCGCCCTGCCCCTCCGGGGCCGGTTCGTCGACGCCAACCGGCTGGCCGTGCAGGCCGGCGTGATGGCCATGGACGGGGACGTCGACGGCGCACTCGCCGCGTACCGTGAATCGGAACGCCTCCATCGCGTGCTCGACATGCCCTTCCCGCTGTCGATGACGCTCATGGAGGTCGGCACCCTCCTTGACCCTGCCATCCCCGCGGTCGCAGCCGCCGCGATCGAGGCGCGGGCGATCATGGAGCGCCTGGACTCACCGCCGCTGCTGGCCCGCCTGGACGCCATGCAGGAGACGCAGGCCGCGCGGTTCGGGGGCCACCGAGCCAGGGTCGCTCAGACGCCCGGAGCCGCGATCGACCCCGCCAACCACGAGGCGAGCTCGCCCCGGCCCTGAGGTGCCCGTGGGGTATCCTCGCCGCCGGTCATTGGCGAGTGGCCAAGCGGTAAGGCGCCTGACTCTGGATCAGGAGATCGAAGGTTCGAATCCTTCCTCGCCAGCCAACCTTGTCGGCGCGACGGCGGCGAAGCCGTCGTTCAGGCGACGCGGCTACGCCTTCGAACGCCCGCGTCGGCGGAGTTCGACGCCCAGGAGGCTAGCGCCACCCGAGATCCGGGGCGACGAACCTGAGGATGCTCTCGATGGCGTGGGCGTTGTAGTCGACGCCGAGCTGGTTTGGGACGGTCAACAGCAGTGTGTCGGCGGCCCGGATCGCTGTGTCCCTGGCCAGCTGCTCGACCAGGACGTCGGGCTCCGCGGCGTACGAGCGCCCGAAGATGGCCTTGGTCTGCGCGTCGAGGTAGCCGACCTTGTCCGCCTCCTGATCGCCGCGGCCGAAGTAGGCGCGGTCGCGGTCATCAACCAGGGCGAAGATGCTCCGACTGACCGACACCCGCGGCTCGCGCTGGTGGCCTGCCGCGGCCCAGGCCTCACGGAACAAGCGGATCTGTTCCGCCTGCAGCTCGTGGAACGGCACGCCGGCGTCCTCCGTCAACAGCGTGGACGACATCAGGTTCATGCCCTGCTGCCCCGCCCATGCCGCGGTCGCACGTGATCCGGCGCCCCACCAGATCCGGTCGCGCAGGCCGGGCGAATGTGGCTCGGGGCGCAGCAGACCGGGCGGGTTCGGGAACATCGGGGAAGGACTGGGCTGGGCGAACCCGGCACCGGACAGGGCCTGGAGGAAGACCTCGGCGTGCTGGCGGGCCATGTCGGCGTCGGTCCCGCCGTCAGCCGGCAGGTAGCCGAAGTATCGGAATCCATCGATGACCTGCTCGGGGGATCCGCGGCTGATGCCGAGCTGAAGGCGACCGCCCGCGATGAGGTCGGCGGCGCCGGCATCTTCGACCATGTAGAGCGGGTTCTCGTAGCGCATGTCGATGACGGCCGTGCCGATCTCGATCCGTTTCGTTCGCCCCCCGATCGCCGCCAGGAGCGGGAACGGCGATGCGAGCTGCTGGGCGAAATGGTGGACCCGGAAATAGGCGCCGTCGGCGCCCAGATCCTCGACCGCCTCGGCCAGCTCGATCGACTGGATGAGCGCGTCCGAGCCCGTCCGGACCTGCGAAAGGGGCGACGCCGACCAATGCCCGAACGAGAGGAACCCGATCTTCTTCACCCGGGGATTCTACGGTCGGGCGGCGGCTGGCCCGCCCGACACTGGATTTGCCAGCCAACCTTGCCCGCGCGACCGCGGCAGTAGAATGCCGAAGGTCGCTGGCGCGTGGCTCAACGGTAGAGCACCTGACTCTGGATCAGGGGGTTCCAGGTTCGAATCCTGGCGCGCCAGCCAACTCCCCGGGGAGTGTGGTGCGCCGCGTGAGCCGCGTCTCCTCTCCCATGCCGGTTGCAGGAG
>JBIOID010000187.1:0-4007 GCA_044449585.1 Candidatus Limnocylindrales bacterium | reverse complement strand
CAGGCCGCCTTCGCCCTGCCCAAGGCCGGCTTCACGCCGGTCGTCGCGGGCCAGGATG
This sequence comes from Candidatus Limnocylindrales bacterium, assembly GCA_044449585.1. Classification (GTDB taxonomy): domain Bacteria; phylum Chloroflexota; class Limnocylindria; order Limnocylindrales; family CSP1-4; genus DASPUH01. Next base: position 3,949 of record JBIOID010000187.1, on the reverse strand, counting down.
GCTACCTGCGCATCGGCCAGGTCACGGACATCCGGGCCGCCGCGCCCGATGCCGCCTTCATGACCACGCTCCAGACCTACACCTCGGTCGACGCCTACCGGGCGGCCGTGAAGGCCGAGCTGCTCAAGGACAAGGTGACCGCCAAGGTCACGGCCGACGACCTGGCCAGCGACGTCACGCAGGCGCGCGCCTACGAGCTCAAGCTGGGCGTGACGGTCGATCAGACCACCGGCGTCAGCGATGCTGACCAGCCCAAGGTGCGGGTCTCGCACATCCTCTACTCGCCCAAGGGCGATGCCAGTGGCGCATCCTCCCTCGACGCCAACGACCCGGCCTGGGCGGCGGCGCAGGCCAAGGCGCAGGCGACGGCCGACAAGCTGCGCGCCATCACCGACCTCTCGGCCCGGGCGGCGGCGTTCGCGGCCCTCGCCAAGACGGACAGCAACGACACGAGCAGTGGGACCGCCGGCGGGGACCTCGGGTTCATCACCCAGTCCTCCGTGGTGACCGAGTTCGGCGACGCCGTCTTCGGCGGAAACCACACCAAGGGCGAGATCATCGGCCCGGTCAAGTCGCAATATGGCTACCACGTGATCATGTGGGAGGCGCAGGTGCCGCCGGCCTCGCAGCGCATCAACGACATCGCCCAGCAGCTGGCCCAGCACCAGCCGGGGGTGACCTTCCAGGCGCTCGCGATCGCCGACTCGGACGCGCCCGACGCACCTCAGGGCGGCGACATGGGCTGGCAGGCCAAGGGCCAGGCCAGCGACTACCACGTCGAACAGGCGCTCTTCGGCCTGCAGCCCGGCGGCGTCAGCAGCCCCGTCCAGCTGAGCGACGGGTACTACCTGTACATGGTCTCGGCCGCCCAGCCGCGCCAACCGTACGGCGACCAGGTGAGCACCATCCGCGCCAACGCCTTCACCGACTGGTACCAGCCGCTGAAGGACGCCGCCGGCGCCAACCACACCATCACCACCGACCCCTCGATGAGCAGCATCATCCTCCAGGGCCAGACGAGCCAGTAGGTCGGCGATGCTGGCCGACGTGCTGACGGCGGTCGAGCGGCGCACGGGCGTCGAGCCCGCTGACGGGCTCCAGGTGCTCTCGGCCTCGGCCCTGCCCGCGCGGCCGATCGATGCGGCCTGGCCGCTGCTGATCCTCCCGCCCGACGGATCCGCCGGCGGACGCGCCACAGCCGCCCTCGCCAGCGGCGACTTCAGGCCGCCCCTCCTGCCGGGCCGCGGGGCCCGGGCGACCGACGCGCTGGCGGTGCTGCGCGCCCTCTACCCGCCGACCCATCCGGTGCGCTCGCTGGGGTCCCGGGCCGACACCACGCTGGCCGCGCTGACGGAGGCGGACCTGGCCGACGGCTCCTGGCTGCTGCCCGCCGTGGCGCCCGAAGCCGACCTGGCCAGCCCCTACGGCCTGCCCTGGATCGTCGCCCGCCTGCGGGCCACGGACGGGTGCCCATGGGACCGCGAGCAGACCCACGAGAGCCTGCGCAAGCACCTGCTCGAGGAGGCCTACGAGGTCTACGATGCGCTCGAGGCCGGATCCACGCCGGCCCTGGCGGGCGAGCTGGGCGACCTGCTGCTGCAGATCGTGCTGCATGCCCAGTACGGGGCAGAGGCGGGCGTGTTCGATCTGGCCGACGTGCAGCGCGCCATCGCTGCCAAGATCGTGCGTCGCCACCCGCATGTCTTCGGGGATGCGCAGGCCGGCTCGGTGGCCGACGTGACACGCAACTGGGAGGCCATCAAGGCCGCCGAGCGCGCCGCGGACGGGTTCCCTGGCGAGGCGATCGAGGGAGCCCCACCGGGCGCGGCCGACATGCCGGCCGCCTTCGCCGGGCTCCCCCGGTCCCTGCCCGCGCTGGCCTACGCGCAGGAGATGCAGGACCGGGCCGCCGCACTGGGCTACGACTGGCCCGACCTGGAGGGCATCATCGACAAGGTCGGCGAGGAGGCGGCCGAGCTGCTGGCCGCGGACGGGCCGGCGGCGCGTGCCGAGGAGTTCGGCGACCTGCTGCTGGTGCTGGTCAACCTCGGGCGCCGGCTGGGCATCGACGCCGAGGCGGCCGTGCGCGGCGCCAACCGCAAGTTCGCGCGGCGCTTCGCCCACGTCGAGCGGTTGGCGGCCGACCGCCAGGTGATGCTGCGCGACCTGTCATTCGATGAGCTTGACGAGCTGTGGGCGATCGCCAAGCGACGCGAGCACGAGGATCCGAGGCCGGGCACGGATAGCGGGAGCGAGGACACGGCATGAGCATCGGCGCAGCGCGCTTCAGGGCGGATGGTCGACGACCCGGCCAGCTTCGGGCGGTGACCATCACGCTGGGCGTCCAGAAGTGGGCGGAGGGCTCGTGCCTCATCCGCATGGGCGACACGCATGTCCTGTGCGCGGCCACCGTGGAGGACCGCATCCCGCCCTACCTGCGCGGCAAGGGCACGGGCTGGGTGACGGCCGAGTACAGCATGCTGCCGCGCGCGACGGCCGAGCGGACCCAGCGCGAGGTGGTCAAGGGCGCGCCCGGCGGGCGGACGCACGAGATCCAGCGGCTCATCGGCCGCTCGCTGCGCGGCGTCGTCGACACGGCCAAGATGGGCGAGCGCACCGTGATGGTCGACTGCGACGTGCTGCAGGCGGACGGGGGCACGCGCACGGCCTCGATCACCGGCGGCTACGTGGCCCTCGTGCTGGCCCTCCGATCGCGCGGCATGGAAGCGGCCGCCGCGGGGCAGGTGGCTGCCGTGAGCGTGGGCATCATCGACGGCCTGGCCTGCCTCGACCTGGACTACGCGGAGGACTCGCACGCGGAGGTCGACCTCAACGTGGTCGGCACGGACGCCGGCACCTACGTCGAGCTGCAGGGCACCGCCGAGGGCAAGCCCTTCGACCGGGCCGGTCTAGAACGCCTCCTGGGGCTCGCGGACGACGGCCTGGCGGCGCTCTTCCAGGCGCAGCGACAGGCGCTGGCCAAACCCGCCGCTTGAGCGGGCCGTCGGCCGACGCGGCCCGCCGGACCGTGCTCCTGGCGACGCGGTCGGTCCACAAGCGAGCGGAGCTCAGGGCACTGCTCCACCTGCCCCACACGCGGCTGGTGACGCTCGATGAGCTGGCCATCGAGGCGGAGGCGGTGGAGGATGGGCCCACGTTCGCGGCCAACGCCCGTCTGAAGGCGCGCTTCTACGGCCGCCTGGCCGGGCTGCCCACGCTGGCCGATGACTCGGGCCTGGAGGTGACGGCGCTCGACGACGGGCCGGGTGTCCGCACGCGGCGCTACGCCGGCGAGGCCGCCACCGATGAGGACAACAACCGGCGACTGCTGGCCGCGCTGGACGGCCTCCCGCCGGACCGGCGAGGGGCACGCTACGTGTGTGTGCTGGTCTTCCTGGCGGACCCGGGTGCCGGGGTCGCGGACGCGCCGCCGCTGGTGTGCACGGCGACCTTCGAGGGGCGCATCGCCACCGGGCCGCGTGGGACCGGCGGCTTCGGGTACGACCCCGTCTTCGAGCCGCTCAGCGAGCCGCCCGGCGGGCGCACGGTCGGGCTGTACTCGGCGGCGGAGAAGAATGCCGTCTCGCATCGCGCCCAGGCCGCCCGGGCGATGGGCCGGGAGCTACGGGCCAGGGGGTACTAGCCGGTCGGTCCGCCGCCGCCTCGTTCGGCGAAGACGCGACGCGTCAGCGGCACGAAGGCGCCAGCGAGGGCGGCCTGCATGCCCAGGACCAGCAGGATCAGGCCGGGCAGCCCCAGCAGCGTGCCCGGCACGAGCCAGGCGAAGCGGAGGACATCGCTCGACCCGAGATCGCCCAGGCCGATCGTGCCGGCCGCCGGCGCACCCGCCACCGTGACGCCGCCCGCCCCGGCTTGGCCGACCGCACCACCAGCCGGCGGTCCGCCGGTCAGGCCGCCCCCCGCGAGCGCGATCGTGGCGGTCGGGGAT
>JBIOID010000186.1:0-4026 GCA_044449585.1 Candidatus Limnocylindrales bacterium | reverse complement strand
GCGCTGGCGGTCGCTACCGGCGGTGATGACCGAGCCACCCACGGGCCCGGCCGATGCGCCCCGCCCGAGCCACTTCCGGTACTCGCGCTGGGACGGCTCGCAACAGCTGCCCGGCCTCGACGCCGACGAGGCGCTGGCGGCCATGCGCGATGACCTGCTGGCCGACGGCGACCTGAACGCCGCCCTGCGCCGGCTCCTGGAGCGCGGCGTGGGCCCGTCGCCCGAGGCGGACCGGGCCGGCCTGCCGGGGCTGCGCGACCTGTTGCGGCGCCTGGCCGAGGAACGTCGCGAGAGCCTGTCGCGCTACCGCCTGGGGGATGTGCTGCCCGACCTGCGCGAGCGCCTCGAGCACGTCGTGGAGACGGAACGGCGCGGCATCGATCGCCGCGTGGCGGAGGCGGCGGGCGAGTCGGGCACGCCCGAACTGCGCCAGATGCTGGGGGACGTCGCCGCGCGCCGGCGTGCCGAGCTGGAGCGGCTACCGGAAGGCCTGGGCGACCGTATCCGCGGACTGGAGGGTTACGACTTCCTCGAGCCTGACGCACGGGCCGAGTTCGAGCAGCTGCTCGAACAGTTGCGGGGCCGCGTCGTCGACGCCTACGTGAACGGCCTGTCCGACCAGATCAAGGGCTTGACGCCGGAGGCGCTGGCCGCCCAGCGGGCGATGGTCCAGGATCTCGATCGGCTCCTGCAGGAGCGCCTCGACGGCGGGGAGCCGGACGCGTCCGAGTTCCTCGCCCGTCATGGCGCGTTCTTTCCCGGTGCGCGGACGCTCGACGACGTCATCGAGCAGCTGACCGAGCGCATGGCGGCCATGCAGTCGCTCCTCGCCTCGATGAGCCCGGAGCAGCGGGCCGAGCTGCAGTCGATGATGGACGCCCTGCTGCGCGACGACCGTCTGCGCTGGGACCTGGCGCAGCTGGCCTCGACCCTCGACCGGCTCCTGCCGGGGGGCCTCGGTCAGCGCTTCAAGTTCCGGGGCAACGAGCCCCTGTCGCTGGAGGGTGCGCTCGATCAGCTCGGTCGGCTGCAGCGCATGGAGCGCCTGGCCGATGCCATCGAGGGCGTCGACGGCGCGGAGGCGCTGGGTGCTGTCGACTCGGGGGAGGTGCGCGACCTGCTGGGTGACGAGGCGGCGAACGACCTGGCGGCGTTGCAGCGGCTGACCGCCGAGTTGGAAGCGGCCGGGTACGTGGAGCGACACGGCGATCGCGTCGAGCTGACCGCCCGCGGCAGCCGGCGCATCGGGCAGGGCGTCCTCGACGAACTCTTCGCCCGCCTGCAGCGAGACGCCTTCGGGCCGCACCCGCTGCGCGATGGCGGGGGGGCCGGCGAGCGGGCGGAGGCATCCGTGCCCTACGAGTTCGGGCGGCCGTTCGACCTCGACCTGCGACGGACGCTGGGCAATGCGCTGACCCGGCCGGAGAACGCGCCGACGGCGCTGGCGGCCGCGAGCCGCGTGGAGGCCGGGACAGCAGCCCGGAGATCCTCGGCATCCACCAGCCGGCGTCCGATCCGCCTGGCGCCGCAGGACCTGGCCGTCTTCGAGCACGAGGACCTGACCGGCGCGGCCACCGTGCTGCTGCTCGACATGAGCCGCTCGATGCTCCTGCGCGGCTGTTTCCTGGCTGCCAAGAAGGTCGCCGTGGCCATGGACACGCTGATCCGCACCCGGTTCCCGCACGACCAGCTGCACGTGGTGGGGTTCGCCTACTACGCGCGCGAGATCCCGCCGGGCACGCTGGCCTCGCTCTCATGGCACGGCTACGAGTACGGCACGAACCTGCAGCACGGCCTCCAGGTGGCGCGCCGGCTCCTGGCGCGGTCGCACGCGGTCAACCGCGAGATCGTGGTCATCACCGATGGCGAGCCGACCGCCCACTTCGAGGATGGCCAGGTGCAGTTCAGCTATCCGCCCACCCGCCGCACCATCGCCGAGACGCTGGCGGAGGTGGGCCGTTGCACCCGCGAGGGCATCACCATCAACACGTTCATGCTGGAGCGGTCCCAGGCGCTGGCCGACTTCGTCGCTCGTATGACGCAGCTGAACCGCGGCCGCGCGTTCTACGCGACGCCCGAACGCCTGGGCGAGTACATCCTGGTCGACTACGTGGGCCGCAAGACGCGCCGCATGTAGCCGCATCCGAGTCTCGCCGGGATCACGTCCCCGGCGCGGGCGACTGTCCGGTCGGCGCGACCGCCGGTGGGTCGGCGTCTCGGCTCCTGTCACGGTAGGCCGCGAGCTGCGGGAAGCGCCAGGCCACGAACGCCGTGCCGATCAGGCACAGCACGCCGCCGCTGAACGCCGAGAACTGGGCGCCGGCCACGGCGGCCACCGCGGTCGCCTCCACGTCGCCGAGGCGCGGCCCACCCGTCACCACGAGCAGCGTCAGGGCGCTCACGCGGCCGCGCAGCGGGTCGGGGGTCATGGTCTGGGTGATGGTCGTCCGGAAGACGGCGCTGAGCACGTCGGCGGCGCCGGCGATGGCCAGGCAGAGCAGGGCCAGGGGCAACGAGAAGACCAGCAGCCCGAAGGCGCAGATGGCCGCCCCCCAGGCCGTCACGGCGGCGATCACGGCGCGCCCCTGGTAGCGCACGGCGCCGACCCAGCCGGCGGTCAGGGTGCCGATCAGCGCTCCCACCGCCGGGGCGGCCGTCAGCAGACCCAGCGTGGTGGCGCCGCCGTGGAACGTCTCGAGGGCGAGGATGGGAAAGAGGGCCACGGGCAGGCCGAAGATCATGGCCGACAGGTCGATCACGAACGTGCTCAGGATCACCGGCACGCGGCGCACGAACCGGAGGCCCTCGAGCACCATGGCCACGGTCGGTCGGCCGATCGACGAGCCCATGGGCATCGGGGCGATGGCGTACGCGGCGCCAAGGGCGACCAGGAACGTGGCGGCGTCGAAGAGGTAGGCGGCCGAGACGCCGACGGCCGCGATGAGCAGCCCGCCGACGGCCGGACCGACCACGCTCGACGCCTGGTAGCTGGTCTGGTTCAGCACGAAGGCCGCCGGCAGGCGCGACGGGGGCACGAGCCGCGGGATGGCTGCCCGCCGGGCCGGCCCGTCGACGGTCGAGATGGCCGCCGCCAGCAGCGCGAGGAGGTAGATCACGGGCAGGGGCGGGGCGGCCGTGAGGGCGAGCAGGCCCAGGGCCAGGCTGGTCGCGCCCAGCCCGACCTGGGTCAGGAGGAGCAGGCGTCGCCGCTCGTAGGCATCGGCGATCGCCCCACCGGGCAGCGTGAACACGAGCAGGCCCACGAGGGTCGCCATCGAGAGGCCGCCGATCGCCAGCGGCGAGCCCGTCATCACGAAGACCTGGTAGGGCAGGGCGACCAGCGTCACCTGGCGGCCGATCGTGCTCACCAGCTGGCCGACCCAGAGCCAGCGGAAGTCTCGGTCCTCGCGCAGCGGTGCCGCGTCGATGAGCAGGCCGCGCAGGCGCCCGCGGGCGGGTGGCGGGATCGAAGCCATGGACGGGCTAGGATATCGGAGGGCCGCCCCATCCCGGAACGCCGGCCCGCGCCGTCGTCACCCAAGGAGCCTGGCCATGCCCGAGCCGGTCGTCGCCACCACAGTGCCCGAATTGCTGGGTCGTCTGGCGGGTTGCCTGCACGTCACGGAAGGGCGCCTGGCCATCGACGACCCGGCCGGGCTGCGCGCCCACGGCGCCCGGGAGCTGGCCTGGACGGCCACCTTCAGTCCGGACGCCGCGACCGTGGTGGTGGCCCGCTGGCTGGTCTGGGAGGCGAGCGTGGCCCTGGGCGCGCCGTCGGCCAGCATCCACGAGCTGTACATGGCCCGTGGGCGGGGCGAGGTCGGCGGGTTCACGGTCCCGGCCATCAACCTGCGCACCCAGGTCTTCGAGATGGCCGAGGCCGTATTCCGGGCGGCCCGTGCCCGTGAGGTCGGCACGGTCATCCTCGAGGTCGCGCGCAGCGAGCAGGAGTACACCTTCCAGCGGCCCGGCGAGTTCATCACCAACGTGCTGGCCGGAGCGCTGGCGGGGGGCTGGCAGGCGCCG
>JBIOID010000185.1:0-4034 GCA_044449585.1 Candidatus Limnocylindrales bacterium | reverse complement strand
TCGCAGAAGGTGCTGTTCGAGTGGCACAGCCTCGATCACATCGACCCGAGCGAGTCATACGAGCCGCGGCCCACAGCGGCCGGTGCGCAGTACGACTACCTGCACGTCAACTCGATCGACGTCGACAGCGACGGCAACCTGCTCGTATCGGCGCGCCACACCTGGGCCGTCTACAAGCTCGACCGCCACTCGGGCGCCGTGCTGTGGCGCCTGGGCGGGAAGCGCAGCGACTTCGCCATGGGCGCCGGGACCGCCTTCGCCTGGCAACACGACGCGCGCCGCCAGGCCGACGGCACGGTGACCCTGTTCGACGACAACGCCGCGCCCAACGGATCGCGGGGCATCGTCCTTGACCTGGACGCCGCGCGCATGGCGGCCACGCTCGTGCGGGCATACACGCACCCCGGCGGCATCCAGTCCACCAGCCAGGGCAACGTCCAGATCCTGCCCGACGGCGACGCCCTGGTCGGATGGGGCAGCCAACCGAACGTGTCGGAGTTCGACCGGCGCGGTCGGCTCGTGTTCGATGCCGCGCTGCCGCCCGGCAGCTCGTCATACCGCGCGTTCCGCTTCCCCTGGGTGGGCCAGCCGACCGAGGCGCCGGCCATCGCCCTCGACCTGGGTGAGCCGGGCACCCTCACCGCGTACGTCAGCTGGAACGGCGTGACCGAGGTCCAGAGCTGGGAGTTGCTCGGCGGTGGGACGGCCACGACCCTGGTGCCGATGGCCTCGACGCCGCGCACCGGCTTCGAGACGGCCATCGCCATCCCGAAACGACCAGCCTTCGTGGCCGCCCGGGCCCACGACCTCCTGGGCATGACCCTGGGTACGACACCGGTCATCGCCACGCAGCTGTAGCGGTCTCGATCGATCGGCAGGAAGGATCGACGGTCGGCGGCCAGGTGGGTGACGGTGGCTCGCCAGGGCTGGACGCAGGCGTGCCCGCTGCATGAGCGCCGCGAGCACAAGGGGGCGCGCTAAGGCACACGCCCGGCCAGTGCGGAGCCGGGCGGGCAGGCTCCAGGGGGGGCAACGACCTCAGTCCACCGCTCGGCGTGCAGGGGGATCACCGTCGGGATGCGCCCGCCACGGCTTGAGCGCGGGGCCTGTGCCTACAGCGCCCATGCAGCGAGCACGTCGGCCCTCAAGGGTGGTGTCTTCTGAGGAGTGACGAGCCTACGGTCAGCCGGAGTTGGAGAGTTCCAGGTTGGCGAGGCTGGCCAGCAACCGCTTCACGCCGTGGTCGGGGAAGGCGACCGTGACCTCCTCATCGTCGCGCGTCAGCCTGGAGGTGACTACGCGCCCCTCACCGAACGCGCGGTGGCGGACCCGGGTGCCGTCGCGGTAGCGCCGCTCACCGGGCACGGTCGGCATCGCCGGTACCGCCCACGCGGTCGGGTCAGCCGGCGGCGCGCCTCCATCGGGCGCGGCCGGCGCGCCTCCATCCAGCGCGGCCGGCGCGCCTCCGCCCGCTCCCCCGTAGTAGGCGGCGCGGCGCGCGGCCAGGTCGCGCGACGGTCGGAACGCCTCGCCCGGCCGTGGTGCGCCGACCGACTCGGCGACGTACCCGCCGCCGGGCGGGAGGACGCGCGGCCCCAGCGGTCGCGCTCGCCCCCGGTCGTACAGGCGCGCGGCACCCCGACGACCAAGGACCACGTCCAGGTCGAGCGGGCCGTCCGACCGCTCCTCCTGCGAGCGCTGGTCGTCATCCTGGTCGTCCTGCACCACGAGACGCGGCCCGTGCATCAGCTCGCCCGGGATCTCCATCAGGAAGCGGCTCGGCGTGGAGAAACCACCGCGGCCCCAGGTCGCCCGCTGCGAGGCGTGCGTGAGGTAGAGGCGATGGCGCGCCCGCGTCAGGCCCACGTACGCCAGGCGGCGCTCCTCCTCCATCTGCTGCGGATCCTCGAGGGCGCGGCTGTGCGGGAAGACGCCCTCCTCGAGACCGCTGATGAAGACGACGTCGAACTCGAGGCCCTTGGCGGCGTGGAGCGTGATGAGCGTGGTCGCGTCGGCCGCCCGGTCGTAGCTGTCCTGGTCGGCCACGAGGGCGGTCTCCTCGAGCAGGCGGTCGAGCGCGTCGTCCGGTGCCAGGTCGCTGTAGCGCTGGAGCACCTCGCGCAGCTCGAGCAGGTTGGCCCAGCGTTCCTCGCCCTCCTCGGATCCATCGGTCAGCATGGCCCGATAGCCCGACTCCTCGAGGACCGCGTCGAGCAGTTCGGGCAGCGGCAGGAGGCCGACCCGGGTGCGCAGCCGGCGCACGATGTCGGCGAACCCGGCCAGCGCGGCGCGGGTCCGGCTGGCCGTCTCCGGCGCGTCGATGGCCAGGGCGATCGCCTGCCACACATCGCCCTCCACCGTCCGGGCCAGCGCGCGGATGGTGCCCAGCGTCTTCTCCCCGAGCCCGCGGGCGGGCACGTTGAGGATGCGCTCGAAGGCCGCCACATCGTGGTCGTTGCGCAGCACGCGCAGGTAGGCCAGCGCGTCCTTCACCTCGCGGCGCTGGTAGAAGCGGACGCCGCCGACGAGCTGGTAGCGCAGGCCGTACCGCAGGAAGGCCTCCTCGATGGGCCTCGACTGGGCGTTGGTGCGATACATCACGGCCACGTCCTGCAGGCGGTACAGCCGGTCGTCCCCCTCGTCCGCGCGCCGCGCCAGGATCGAGCCGCCGGCACCCCGACCGTGCACCAGGGCATCGACCTGGCGGGCGATCCACTCCGCCTCCTCGTCCTCGCGATCGGCCTCGAAACGCTCGATCAGGACGCCGCGCGGGTTGTCGGTCCACAGGCGCTTGTCCTTGCGGCCCTCGTTGCGGCTGACGACGGCATGGGCGGCATCGAGGATGAGCTGCGTCGAACGATAGTTCTGCTCGAGCTTGACGACGGTCGCCTTGGGGTAGTCGCGCTCGAACTCCAGGATGTTGCTGATGTCGGCCCCGCGCCACGAGTAGATGCTCTGGTCGTCGTCGCCGACCACGGCCAGGTTGTGATGCCGCGCCGCGAGGGCGCGCACCCACAGGTATTGCGCCCGGTTCGTGTCCTGGTATTCGTCCACGTGCAGGTAGCGCCAGCGGTCCTGGTAGCGGCGCAGGACGGCCGGTGCCTCGTCGAACAGGCGGACTGCCTGGTTGAGCAGGTCGTCGAAGTCCAGCGCGCTGGCTGCCAGCAGCCGCGCCTGGTAGCCGCGGTAGGCGCGGGCGGCGAGTTGCTCGTGATAGGTATGGGCCGCCGTGGCCGCATCCTCGGGACCGAGCAGCTCGTTCTTCCAGCGACTGATGGTGCCGAGCATCACGGACGGTCGCGTCTCGCCCGTGCCGGCCAGCTCGAGGTCACGCAGGACCTGCTTCATCACGCCGGTCTGGTCGTCCGTGTCGTAGATGGCGAAACGGGGATCGAGCCCGATGGCCGCCCCATCCCGGCGCAGGACCCGCGCGCACACGCCGTGGAACGTGCCCATGGCCACGTCCCGCCCGGCCTGCGGCCCCACGAGCGTGATGATGCGTTCGCGCATCTCGGCGGCCGCCTTGTTGGTGAAGGTGACCGCCAGGATCTGCCACGGGCGCACGCCCTTCACGCCGATGAGGTACGCCACGCGGTGGGCGAGCACGCGCGTCTTGCCGCTGCCGGCGCCGGCGAGGATGAGCAGCGGACCCTCGGTCGTGGTCACCGCGTGGGCCTGCTCGGGGTTGAGGCGGGCCACGATGTCGCGCGCGAGGGCCTCGCGAGCCACCGCGGAGCTGGGGGACGGCCGCGCGGGGGCGCCTGGCGTGCCGGCGCCGTCGGTGGTTGTGGCCACCGGGACGGCGGCAAACCAGGCCGCGAAGTCGGCTGGCTCGCTCGGCGCGAGTGGACCGGGTGAGCCGGGCGCGTCGGCATCCCATGGGATCAACAGGTCGTCCGGCGACGCTTCAGCCGGGACCGTCAACCGCCCGCCACCACGCCGTGTCGCCATCGCCGTCGATTCTACGGGACGACCCTTGGCGGGCGATGACGACCCGGCCATCGGCGGGAAGTTCGGCGTCGATGTCCCCGCAG
>JBIOID010000184.1:0-4129 GCA_044449585.1 Candidatus Limnocylindrales bacterium | reverse complement strand
GCGCACCAGCACGGATGCCGCGCCGACGGCGACCCACGCGGGTGCCGCCCGTGCCGGCCGATACCGCCGCAGGGCGCCGCTGATGCCCAGCCCGACCACCGCGCAGAGCAGCAGGGCGCCGCCGCCGGGCGCCGGGAAAAGGCCCACATCGGCGGCCAGGGCGACCGAAAGCCCGCCCAGTGCCAGCCACGTCGCGCGGGGCATCAGACCGTGACGAGATCCTTGAGCTTGGCGAAGGTGGCCGGCCCGACGAGCTTGCGGGTGAGCAGGTCGTTCACGCTGCGGAACGACTGCTGCTGGCGCGCGGTGATGATCTTGGCCGCGGTGGCGGGGCCGATGCCGGGCAGGCTGTCCAGTTCCGCCGCCGTGGCGTGATTCAGATCGATGCGGCTCGGGCGGGGCGACGTACCGGCCCCGGCGGCCGTGCCGCGCGCCGGCACGAGCACCTTCGCGCCGTCCTGCAGGGGGTCGGCAAGGTCCAGCTCGCTCGCGGCGGCCGCCGCGTCGACCGCGCCGCTGTAGCCGCCCGCGGCGGTGATCGCGTCGGCTACCCGACTGCCGGGCGGCAGCGTTCGGATGCCGGGCCGACGGACGGCACCCTCGACGTCCACGACCAGGCCGACGGCGGCCGATGGGGGCGCCGAGGGCGCGTCAGCGGCGACACCAAGGGCCACGGTGGGCGCCGGCGTCGAGGCCACCAGCAGGGTGGCGCCGACCAGGAGGACGACGGCCACCGCCGCCAGGGCGGTCAGCCAGAAGAGCAGTGATGGAGACCGCCGCGCCGCCTCATCATCGGGCGGTTGCGACGATGACAGCCGTGGCGACGCTGCCGCATGTCCTTGCAGGGCCGCGTCGACGGCGGCCCAATCCGGCACCTGGTGCTCCATCGGCTGCCTCCACCGGCGGGCGGGGCGGCGGGTGGTCGTGAGGTTCGGCGGGCCGTTCGGCGGTCGGCGGTCGGCGCGGCGCTCCGAGGTCGAACGGGAAGACGCCTGCCGGGACCTGGGGCACTTCAGCTCCCGGCAGGCGTTGAGCGGACTCTAGGACCGCCCGCTTATCACACGCTTAGCTGCGCCCCGTACGACGGCGGTCGTGTCGCGCTGCGGTGCGTGCGCGCACCATGAGGACGGCGCCCGATGACCTTGGGTCAGGCCTCGTGATGCCGGCCCCGCAGGCGCAGCAGGTCGAGACGGTTCCGGGCCGGTTCGCTCCGGCGACCCCGGTGGGCCTCGACGGCCCGCCGGTCAGCGGCCGCGTCGCGCAGGCGATCCTGCGCCATCACGCGGCCCAACAGGTAGTACTGCCACATCTTCAACGACCTCCGATCCAGGGTTCACGGTTCGTGCAGCCCAGCTCACGTGAGTCGGTGCCCCACCGTTGGGCGGCCGCGCCGATCACGGCGAGCCCGGCCACGAGCAGCCCGACAAGGGCGATGAGATCGATCCATCCGGGCATGTCTGCGTCCTCCCGCGTAACCCCTGTGATCCATATCACTGGTTACCCACACTGTAGCCGCTTGCGGCTAACCTGTCAACAGGGATATAGTGGTTACCTGATGGCTCTTTCGCACACCGTTCTCCCGTTCGACGATCACACCGTGCCGCATGGCCACCAGGCGGCCTTGCAGGACGGTCTCGACTTCATCAACACCTTCGAGCTCGACAAAGGCCGCCCGGTCGATCGCCTGACCGACCTGTCGACCGCCCTGGCGTGGTTACGCCAGCACGAGCTGCTGCACGGCGACGCGGTGGCCGCCTTCACCGCCCGAGCGGCCGACGATCCGGTCCTGGCCGAGCGGACCCTCGCCCGCATCCGGCGCATCCGCGAGGCGATGCGCGACCTGGTCGAGGCGCAGGCCGGCCACCGACCCCCGTCACGCGACCACCTCAGCGAGATCAACCGGGCGCTGCGCACCCACTATGTCTATGTGCTCGTCCCCGCGCCGGATGGCGTGTCGCTGGACCACCGCCACGAGGGCGACCCGATCGAAGGCGCCCTGGCCCGCCTCACCGAGTCGATCGCGCGCGAGGTCAGCCAGGGGTACGTGGAGCGCCTGCGCATCTGCGCCGACGACCACTGTCGATGGGTCTTCTTCGACACGTCGCGGACCGGTCGTCGCCGCTGGTGCGACATGGCCACGTGTGGCAATCGGGCCAAGGCGGCCCGCCATCGTGAGCGGCGACGGGAGGCCACCGCCGCCGGCGCGGCGGCAGCCCGCGGGGTCTGATCGGGCGGGTCAGCGCACCACGAGGTTGATGAGCCGACCGGGCACGTGCACGATCTTGGCCACCTGCCGGCCGGCCAGCGCCACCTGCACCTTCGGACGGGCCAGGGCCAGCCGCTCCAGATCCGGCCCGGGCAGGTCGGCCGGCACGGCGATCCGGTCACGCAGCTTGCCGTTGACCTGGATGGGCAGCTCGATCGTCCGCTCGGCCACCAGCGCCGCGTCCCACGTCGGCCACGACGAGGTATGGATCGAGCGCCACGCCTCGCCGGCCGCAGCCAGCCGTCGGCTCCACAGCTCCTCGGTGATGTGAGGCGCGGCCGGCGCCAGCATCAGCAGCAGGAGCCGCACCGCCTCGTCCCACGCGCTGCCTCCCGCGATGGCCGTGCCGCGGAAGCGCATCAGCCGGTTGGTCAGCTCCATGAGCTTGGCCACCATCGTGTTGAAGTGGAACGCCTCGTAGTCACCGGTCACGTCACGCGTCGTGCGGTGGGCGGTGATGCGCAGTTCCGCCTCGGCGGCGGCTGGATCGGCGACCGGGAGCGTCCCGCTGCCGGCATCGCTGCCGTACGGGTCCAGGACGACGGTCCAGACGCGGTTCAGGAAACGGGCGACGCCGCCGATGCCCGTCGGCGACCACGGGCCACCCTGGTCCCACGGGCCCATGAACATCAGGAACAGGCGGATCGTGTCGGCCCCGTAGCGGGCCACGAGGTCGTCGGGGTCCTGGACGTTGCCGCGCGACTTGCTCATGCGCTCGCCGTCGGCGCCCAGGATCTGGCCCTGGTTGAAGAGGCGCTTGAACGGCTCGTCCTGGTCGACGAGGCCGAGGTCGCGCATCGCCTTGGTCCAGAACCGGCTGTACATGAGATGCATGACGGCGTGCTCAGCGCCGCCCGTGTACTGGTCGACGGGCGTCCAGCGGTCCACCAGCGGGCGATCGATGGGCCCGTCGTCCTTCCGCGGCGAGAGGTAGCGGAACCAGTACCAGGAGCTGTCCACGAACGTGTCCATCGTGTCGCTCTCGCGTCGCGCGGGGCCGCCGCAGCGCGGGCACGCGACGCGCAGGAAGGCCTCGTCGTGGTTGAGCGGGTTCTCGCCGCGCCCGCCGTAGTCGACGGTGTCGGGCAGCCGGACCGGCAGGTCCTCGTCGGGGACGGGCACGATGCCGTCGCGCTCGCAGTAGAGGACCGGGATGGGCGTGCCCCAGTAGCGCTGGCGGCTGAAGAGCCAGTCGCGCAGGCGATAGGTGACGGTCGGCTTGGCCCGGCCGTCCTCGGCCAGCCAGGCGACGATCGCGCGCATCCCGTCCGGCGCGCTCAGGCCGCTGAAGCGGCCCGAGTTGACGAGCCGCTCGCCGGGCGAATGGGCGATGTACGCGCCGTCGAGGGCGTCGTCTTGGGTGCCTGCCGGGGCGATGACCCGCCGGATCGGCAGCCCGAATCGGGTGGCGAACGCGTAGTCGCGCTCATCGTGGGCGGGCACCGCCATGATCGCGCCGGTCCCGTAGCCGGCCAGCACGTAGTCGGCGATCCAGATCGGGATGCGCTCGCCGTTGACCGGGTTGATGGCATCGGCGCCCAGGTAGACGCCGGTCTTCTCGCGATCGGTCGACAGCCGCTCGATCTCGGTCTCCGCGCGCGCCCGCGCGACGTATGCCTCGATCTCCGCGCGACGGTCGGGGGCCGTCAGGGTGGCCACGAGGGCATGCTCCGGGGCGAGCACCATGAACGTCGCCCCGAACAGCGTGTCGGGCCGGGTGGTGAACACGCGGATCTCGCGGCCGCCCACGGGCGGCGCGGTCCGGAACACCACCTCCGCGCCCTCGCTGCGGCCGATCCAGTTGCGCTGCATGGCCAGGGTCGATTCGGGCCAGTCGAGCTCGTCGAGATCGGCGTGCAGGCG
>JBIOID010000183.1:0-4212 GCA_044449585.1 Candidatus Limnocylindrales bacterium | reverse complement strand
GGCCATGGAGGACACGGCCATCTCAGCGTCCTACCACCCGGCGTTCGACTACGGGCTGGGCACGCAGGCCCTGGCCATCGATACCTTCCCCAGCTACGGCCACGGCGGCGCCTGCTCCGGTTACCGCGCCGACCTGCGCTATCTCCCCGAGCTGGGCGCCTCGATCGCCGTCCTGACCAACATCGACGGCCCCGATCCCGATCGGGTGGTGGCCGCCCTGGTGGCCGTCCTGAGCGCACGTCGCGGCGGCCCCGTGCGCGACTGAACCCGGCCCGTCTCGAAGGGCGTCACGCCGGCGCAGGCGAGGGGTCCTCATCCGGCCCGACGAGCGCGCCGAGCTGACCCAGGATGCGCGCCGTGGCGCCCCAGATCACCTGCCCCTCGACGACGTAGGCGCCGAAGCGCAGGCGCCAGCCGTCGAGCTCGGCCTCGCGCATGGTGATCGGCGCCCCGGGCAGGAATACGCTGAGCGGGGGGGTGATGATGGCCGCCACCTCGCGTGCATCGGGGATGAGGCGCGGTTCGTGGGCCGCGAGCGCCAGGATCGGGACCAGCCGGAAGCCGGTCGGACCGATGACCACCTCGTCCAGCCGACCCAGCAGCCGTACACCCGCCGCCTGCGCATCCAGCCCGACCTCCTCGCGCGCCTCGCGCAGCGCGGCGGCCTCGGGTGAACCGTCCGTCGGCTCGCGCAGGCCACCCGGGAAGCTGATCTCGCCCGCGTGCCGCCGCACCTCCGCCGGGCGCACGGTCAACACGGTGCGCGCCTCGCCCAGCGCATCGGGATACAGGAGCACCAGCACCGCGCTTTCCCGGATCGCGGCCGGCCACCCTGTGCGTTCGGCCCGGAGGTCGCCGGCCGCCCCGGCGGGGGCCATGGGCTGGAGTTCGCCCGGCGGCGGCGGGAGCGGGTCCGGCAGCTGGCGCGAGCTCGTGAGGCGCACGGCCGCCGTCCGGAAGCGCATCGAGGGCGCCTTACCGGGCCGGCAGGTGGTAGTCGAAGCCGCGCAGCGGCGGCTGGGCCAGGAGGCCCCGCCCCATGGCCAGCACGGCGAAGCGACCCATGGCCGACGGATCGAGCAGGCGCAGCAGCGCGCCGCGTGCGGTGTGGTAGCGCTGGGCGGTCGTCGCCGGGTCCTCGCCGAGCTGGACCAGGAGTTCGCCGGCCCCCAGACCGGCCAGGAACTCGGCCTGTGTGGTCGCGCCCAGCAGATCCAGGCCGGCGTCAGCGCCGGCTCGCCGGATGGCGGTCAGGTCGACATGCGCCGTGAGGTCCTGCCGGCCGATGGCGCGGTACGGGTCTGCCCCGACATGATGCCCGCGATAGGTTCGCAGCAGGCCCTCCGGGTGTGCCGCGCCCCAGAGCTGATGACCCTCGCCGCCGTAGTCGATGAGGAGCAGCCAGCCGCGCCCCAGGGAGGCAGCGGCCTGCTTGACCCAGGCCGTGGCGGCCGGCGACACCTCCGCCCGATCGCCCTCGCGCAGGTCGAGGCCGGAAGCGGCCACCATCGCCGCGAGGCCGGCCCCCGACGGCGGGCCCGCCGCGTCCGCGAACCAGTCGTCGCGCCAGTCGACGAACAGCTCGACCAGCTGCCCGCCCCGCATCGCGACGCGATGGACGGGCAGGGCGTCCAGCAGCTCGTTGGCGGTGATCACGCCGGTCAGCCGACCATGCGGACGCGGTTCGGCGTCAAGGTGCGGCGTCAGCCAGCGCTCGAACCCCTCGGCGGCGAGTCGCTGGCGGAGCGCCGTGGCGCGCGTCGAGGTGGCCTCGGTCGGCACATAGCGGAGGGCCTCGAGCAGGGGCGACGCATGCCGTCGCAGCTCGCCCAGCACGGCCACGGCCAGGGCTCCGCTGCCGGCGCCCTCCTCGCGCCACGTGAACGGGGCCGGCCGACCGAGGCGCGCCCAGCCGTCCTCCAGGTGGCCGGCCAGGGCGGCCCCGAAGATGGGATCCATCTCGGGCGCGGTCAGGAAATCGCCCTCGCGCGCGGCGCGGTCGGTGGCCGTCGCGTAGTAGCCGTCGAGCGGGTCATACAGCGCGCTGGCCATGAAGGTCGCGAAGGTCATCGGCCCCTCCGCCACGATACGGTCGCGCAGCCGCTCGACCAGCGGGCCGCGGCTTTCCGTCCAGCGCTCGGCGACGGTGGGGTCCGCGGTCGGCAGGGGACCGCGCACGCCGCGCGCAGGCATGGTCATCTGGGTGACCATGCTACGGCCACGGCCACCTCCGGGTGAGGGCGCAGGGTCTAGTTGACGAGCTCGCCGCCGTCGTCGGGTTTGCGGCGGGGGCGCGAGGCGCGCGCGATGGCCGCCTCGACGGGATCGGCGGGTGCCGGCCGCTCGCCGGGTCGGGTGGCCGATCGGCCGCGGGCGTCGCGCCGCTCCCCCGCCGAAGCCACCACCGTTTCGTCACCGCTCCGGAAGAGCAGCGTCCCGGACAACGGGTCGGCGTCGGCCACGAGGTGCGAGCCGGGCGGGAAGCGGCCCTCGAGGATGGCCCGCGCCAGCGGGTTCTCGACCAGCCGCTGCACGGAGCGCTTGAGCGGGCGCGCCCCGAACGCCGGATCGTGGCCTTCGGCGGCGATCAGGCGCCGCGCCGGGAGCGTCAGCTCGAGGGTCAGGTCGTGGTCGGCGAGGCGCCGCTGGAGGTCGGCCAACAGCAGCTCGACGATGGCTGCCAGGTCGGCCTCCGTCAGGGCGTGGAAGACGATCACCTCGTCGACGCGATTGAGGAACTCGGGCCGGAACTGGAGGCGCAGCGCCTCGGTCACCTGGCGCTTCATGTCCTCGTACGACGCCTCGTCGGTACGCCCGCCGTAGGCCGCGATGAACTGGCTGCCGATGTTGCTGGTCATGATGATGACGGTGTCCTTGAAGTTGACCGTGCGCCCCTGGCCGTCGGTCAGGCGGCCGTCGTCCAGGACCTGGAGCAGCACGTTGAAGACATCGGGGTGAGCCTTCTCGATCTCGTCGAGCAGCACCACCTGGTAGGGCCGCCGCCGGACCGCCTCGGTCAGCTGGCCCCCTTCGTCGTACCCGACGTAGCCGGGCGGCGCACCGATGAGGCGGCTGACGGAGTACTTCTCCATGTACTCGCTCATGTCGAGGCGGGTCATGGCCGCGTCGTCGTCGAACAGGAAGCCCGCCAGGGCCCGGGCCAGCTCGGTCTTGCCCACGCCGGTAGGGCCGAGGAAGATGAACGAGCCGATGGGCCGCTTGGGGTCCTTCAGGCCGGCCCGCGCGCGACGCACCGCGTCCGACACGGCGGCGATCGCGTCATCCTGGCCGATGACCCGTTCATGGAGGCGGTCCTCCATGTGGATCAGCTTGCCGGCTTCGCCCTCCATCAGGCGCGCGACGGGGATGCCGGTCCAGGTGGCCACGATGCGCGCGATGTCGTCCGCGTCCACCTCTTCCTTGAGCAGGCGCCTGGCGCCGCCGGATGTGGCGACGGCCGCTTCCTGTTCCTTGAGCCGGTTCTGCAGCTCCACCTGGCGCCCGTACTTGAGCTCGGCAGCGCGGCCGTAGTCCGCCGCGCGCTCGGCGGCCTCGATGTCACGCTGGAGGGCCTCCAGCTCGGACTTGGTCTGGCGCAGGGCGCCGATGGCGGCCTTCTCCGTCTCCCACTGCTGCTTCAGGCCGCCGCCCTGCTCGCCGATCTCGGCCAGCTCCTTCTCCAGGGCGGCCAGGCGGGCCTTGGAGGCCTCGTCCTTCTCCTTGCGCAGGGCCTCCCGTTCGATCTCCAGCTGGATACGCCGGCGTTCCAGCTCGTCCAGCTCGGTGGGCATCGAGTCGATCTCGATGCGCATGCGGCTGGCAGCCTCGTCGACGAGGTCGATGGCCTTGTCGGGCAGGAAGCGGTCGCTGATGTAGCGGTTGCTCAGCGTGGCGGCCGCCACCAGGGCCCAATAGGTGATGCGCAAGCCGTGGTGGACCTCGTATCGCTCACGCAGGCCGCGCAGGATTGAGATCGTATACACGACGCTCGGCTGGTCCACGAAGACGGGCTGGAAGCGCCGCTCCAGGGCGGCGTCCTTCTCGATGTGTTTGCGGTACTCGTCGAGCGTGGTCGCCCCGATGGTGTGCAGCTCGCCGCGTGCCAGCATGGGCTTGAGCAGGTTGCTGGCGTCCATGGCGCCTTCGGCGGCGCCGGCCCCGACCACCGTGTGCAGCTCGTCGATGAAGAGGATCACCTGGCCGTTGGAGTCC